>NZ_JAZDWZ010000007.1:0-72179 GCF_036350065.1 Mycoplasmopsis ciconiae
AGCTTATTTGTAGGCTGTTTCGTTTTTTTATGCTTTTACAACTTGGAAACTCAGGAGAATTTATCGAGAAAAACGCTAAATTTGTTAAAAACCTTGATATTTAAATTAGCAAAATAAAAATGACGCATTAATTTGCGTCATTTTTGTTTGTTTGGTCTATAAGTGACCATCCTTAAGTGATTTCCATAAAATAGAGCTTTTTGTAACACTTGGGTTAAATCTGTCAGCTGGGTTTGAATTTACATAATAAACATATGCTAAAAGTTGATCTTTGCTGTAATTTGAATTACTTGTAAAGTTTGACCTACTTCCGTAAATATACTCTCATGTATATCTACCATTACCGGCATAACCATAAATTCTTTTATGATGTTGGCTACTTCTGTTTATTCTGTCTTTATCACTTTGAGATAATTTATTAAATTCTTCTTCATAGGCTTCTTGTTGAGATTGGTTGACAATTCCTTCGACTGTTGTGGTTCTTAATAAGTTTGTATTTCAAAATGATACAATACCTAAATTTTGATGTCTTAAGAATCATAAAATTATCGCGTTAATTCTATATAAAGCTTTAAATTCAGGTATATCTCTTTTGCTGTAGAAATCTTCTCCTCTAGCTGCTCTTTGTAAAAGTGCTTTATATAAAGGTCTAAAGATTGATTTAAGTGTTCTCATAGAATCACCTACAACAGAAAAAATATCGCCAAAATTAAACTCAACACCTAAAGGTTTTTCCTCATCGCCAGAAGCTTGAGATGTTGAAGAATTTGAGTTGTTAGAACTAGCGCTTCCAGGCATTAAAATCGGTTTTAAAATTGCATAAATACCTTTTTCACTATTAAAGTCACTAGCGTCAAATAATAAGTTAATAAATGCAGAATAATCTGAAGGATTAATATTAGCTGATATTTTGTCTATTAAGGGACTAAAGCTTAATATTTTGGAAATGCTTATTTTATCTTGTGCTGAATTAGTGATAATGCTTAGCGCACCTTTTTTAACAGCTTTAATTACATCATTGATGTATTGAGTTTGGTTTGTGTAATTAATGTTTTTGATATTATTGAAAATTTGATCAATAATTTTTGCATATTCATCAGAATTTGCTACTCCCTTTAATAATCCGTGTAAAAATCTTGAAACTAAAGGTTTTTTATCGTTTGTGATTCTAAATTCACCGGAGCTGTTTAATTTATTAACTAAAATTTCAGCTAAAGCATTTGCAAAGGTTAAATCATTTGTGTTAAATACATCCCTTATAAATTGTTTAACATTGTCTTTAAAGACGTTTGAGTGATCTTCTTTAATTATTTTTGAAAGCGCTGCAGCTCATGAGTCTAATTGAGCATACTCAAGGTTTTTGTCAACTATATCTGAAATTATTTTTTGGACAATTTTAGACACTCCCTGAGTACCAATAGCATTAGCTAACGCTTTATTAACTAAGGAAGCATCAAAAGTGTTATCACTTGAAATTAACGAAGCTATACTTAAAGACTCAAGTGTTTGAGCTAATTTATCAGGTGAAGCCACAAATGAGTTTAATAATTGTCTAAAAATTGATTTTAAGGCTTCTTTGTTTTGAGCCACCGCTTGATCTGAAATCAATTTAGTAAATGTTGAGTATTCGGTGATTTTAATGTTGGTTGCTATATTTTGTATAAAGCTATTAATAAAATCAAAAATTGAGGAATAATCTTGTATTTTAGAAACAAATGAATCTAAAAGATTATCAACAATACCTAATCTTTCAACTAAACCATTAATATTGTTAGAAAGATCATTAATCAATTTTTCAATGTTATCAATTTTAACATTAACACCAGAATATTTTAAATATGAGTTAATAGCGTTTTTAAGCAATAATGCGACGTTTTTATCATTTAAAGTAGAAGTGATGATTGCTCTCATTTTTGTTTTGAAAAATTGAGCGTTTTGTGTGTTTTTAAAGATATTTTGTAAAAGTTGTATTAATGAGTTTTGTGAATTGATTAAATCTTTATTTTCTCTTAAATATCTAATAAATCAAACTACTAATTCTTTTAGATTTGGATGATCCACTAAAGTTTTAATTATTCCTTTAAGTTGTTGTGGCTCAATCAATTGTGTAATTTGGTTTTTTACTTGTTGTGGGATTTGATTATAAACTAGATCACTTAGAATATTGTTGTCTTTTAAATAATCAAAGATATTTGTGATTAACTGAACAAAATCTTCACTCTCTTGAATTTGTGAAAAAATAGGGTTGGTTGTTGCTGTTTTTAAAATTGATAAGATTTTTGTTTCAACATTTTCTTTTAGCTGCTCTCCAAAAGCTTTGGAAATATTTTTAACAAATAAATCAATTTCAATATTTTCTTCTGAAGCTAAAATACTATCAACAAAAGCATCAATAATAATTTGATAAATATTAAATTCTGAATTAATTGAAGGAATAACTTTTATTAAGTTAGCGATTAATTTTTGTGGTTGTTTGATATCTTTTAAAAGCGAACTAAGATTTGATTTATTTAACTGTGTATAAGCTATTTTAGAGACTATATCAACAAGATTTTCATCACTTATAAGTGAAGTAAATATACTTTTAACGTTGTTTTTAACAATTGTTTGGTAATCTTGTTGATTTAATAAAACTTTTGCTAAATCTAAATAAGAATTAGCTTGTTTTACTTGTTCAAAATTATCAAAAATTTGTTTGAATGATTCTACTAAAATGTTTTTAGTTTGTGTGTAATTCAATAAATTATTAACAACGTTTGATAATTTAGTAGCATCTATGTCAGTATCCAATAACTGAGTAATATTAATTGCTTTAGCAATTTTTGAATTAATGTCGGTATTTAATACTTGAGTAACAAGATTAATAATTAAATCTTTTCACAATTGTGAGTTACTAAAAACATTAGAGTTGATAATTTTTTTAATGTTGCTATAGTCAGCAAAATTAATGTTTAAAACTTGAATAATTTTTTGTGGTAATTTATCTGCTAAATTCTGTAAATTACCTTCTTTTAAAGTTTCAAAAATTGAATCATAAAGTTGGTTTTTAACATTTAAATCTTCAAGTAAGCTAAAAATGTTGTTTTTTAAACTTTCAATGTTTAGAATATAAGTGTTAAAGTCAATGTTTATGTTATTGTCTTTAGCTACTTTATTAAGTGCTTTGAGCATTATTAATGTTGTTGATTTTTCTTTAGTAGCTTTTTCTAATACTTTAATTAAATCACTCTTAATTGTATCGACAAAATTAGGGATAGTTAAAATTTGTGAAATTAAGCTATTAAAGTCACTTAAATGAGCAATTCATTCTCTATTGTCAATTAATAAATTGATTGTATTATCAATAATATTTGAAATTTCTGGATAAGATAGAATGTTTGTTATTAATTCTTTAAATGCGTCAAAATTAATATAATCATCGACGTTTTTATCCACTAAAGATAACTTAATTTTTTCAAATGCTAAATTGATAGTGTTTTGATCTTTAATAAAGTGCTTAATCAATTGTTTAGCAATGGATTTAAGCGAATTAATGTTATTTTGAACATAATTTTTATTTAATAAAGTATCCACTACTTGTTTTGGTTTATTTGTTATTTTTTCAGCAAATAAATTGGTAATTTTTTGAGTAATTCCTTCGAATGCTTGAGCCTTATTTGTTGCTGTTTTAGCATTTTCAAACGCTTGAGTTAAAGTGTTTATAATCGGGTCAATTAAATCCAATGAATTAACTAAATCTTCAATGTTGTGTGTGATGTTTCTTACAAATTCACTAATGTTATCAATTTGCACATCAACTGAGTAAGTTTTTAAAAGATTGATCAAAATATTATAAATACTATCTTGAACGCTTGAATTAGTTAATAGTGTTTTTAAAAGTCCTTTAATATCATTTTTTAAAGCACTTACATCTATAGAAATAATAAATTTATTTAATAAATCATTTAAATCTGTTGCATTTTTGTATTGATCGACGTTTTTAATTGTGTTTGTGATTAATTTGTCAAATATATTCGCAAAATTTTGGTCATTTACAACGATTTTTAAGATTGTTTTTATATCGGATTTTGATGTGTTTATATTTTGGTTTTGTGGCAGTAAATCAGCAATATATTTAGCCAACATTTCTAAAACACTATCATCATCTTTAAGCATATTAAAAATGTTTTTGGCAATTATTTCTAAATCTTGTTTATACTCGGTGAATATTTTTGTCTTTAGTAGTGACTGAATTAAATTAAATACTTTAGTTTGAGAATTTTCATCTTTAAACTGTTCTAAAATACTTGTAAAAATTGAGTTAAATAAATTAGATATATTTATGTTTAAGCCGTTTTTGGCAACAGCCGAAATTAATCCTGAACTTAATAATTCGCTAATATTTAAATTAGTGTCAATAACATCATAAAGGTTGATTACTTCCTTAATTAATTCATTTTTATGTGTAACTTTTGCAAAAATTTTGTTGAAAGTTTCTGAATTTAATTGTGATTCAATTAATTTTGAAACAATTTCTTTGAAGTTAGATTTTTGTAATAATTCTTTAATTAATTGTGTTAATTTATTAGGAATTGAATTTTGCTGTGAATCTAATTTAAGAAATTCTTTAATAAAATCATTTCATGAGTTAATTTGTGAATAATCTAATCTAGAATCAATTAATTTTGATGTTAATAAAGTAACAAATTCTTTAAAAGTATTTGATTTTAATAGCTCTTTTAAAGCGTTGGTTATTTGGGTTTTGTTGATATTTAGTTGTGTTAATGAATCTAAAAATGATAACGAATCCACAAAATCTAACGAAGAATTTGTGATGTATTTATCAAATAAAGTATTAACTAACTGTTTTAATTCGTTTGCGTTATTAGCGAAAATATCACTTGATAAAATGGTTTTAAAAATCGTAAAATCGTTAAAGTCAATTACCTTGACTAAATCAGCTAATAAATTAGAACTTAAATCACTTAAAGAATTAGATTTATTAAGTGATTGGTTGAATGAACTTAAAATTTTGGTTAATAAATCATTGTGTTTTAAAAGTGATGGCACTAATGAATAAATATCTTTAGCTAATTTATTAGAAACAACTATGTTTGCGTGTTTTTGGACATTATTCACAAACAATAAAGTAAATGTTTTTTCAAGATTTACATCTTCAAAAGTATTATTAATTAACTGGGCAAAAGAATTAGGAGAATTCAATATTCTTGAATTTTTAAGAATATTGAATATAGTTTGCTCAAGTGTTGGATACACTAGATATTCACCATTACTAATTGCATTATCCAGCGCACTCATAATTAATTGATTAAAGTCATTATTATTAATTAAATATTTAAATAAATTATTAATCTCTTGCGGATCATAAGTGCTGTTAGCATTTTTATTAATTAATGACTCAATCTTATTTAAGATTAAACTACTTTGAGTAATTTTTGTATAAAGCGCTTTAAACACACTTAAAAAAGCGTTTTTATTTTGTGTGAATGCTTCATTTTTGAATAATAAATGAGCAAAATTAATTGGATCAGAAATGATTTGGTTAGTTTGTGAAGATAAATTATTAACAATAAAATCAGCTATATTAGTTGCGTTGTTATCAACTTTAAAGTTGTTTAAAGTTTGTTTTAAGACAGAAAATAAATTATTTTTAAAATTTTGTGTATTAACTAAAGTATTTAAGTTTTTACTTAAATCTAAAGCAAATTTATCAATTTGTGAATCTATGTTTATTGATAAGAATTTGCTAAAGCTATTTTTAATTAGCTTGTGTGTTATGTTAATAAATTGTTCTTGAGTTAATAATGAATTTAGTAACTGATCTACTTTTTCAAAAACTATATCATAGTTAATAACTTTTAAGACATTATTAATAAGGTCATTTAGCGAATTAATTTCATTAGCTTTTTGAACTAAATTATTTGTATTTTCTAAAGCTATATTAACAATATCTTTTATGTATTGCTCATTAATTAAGTGATTTAAAATTTGTTGAATATCGCTAAGATCAATTAAATCTAAATCGTTATTTTTTAGTTGTGAATAAGCTAAAGATGAAATTTTTTCAACTATATTTGAATTATTTTTTAAATAATTAAAAATGTTATTAATTATTGTTTTAACATCATCTAAACTAGTTTTTAATAAATCGCTTTCAAAAATCACTTTCACAATTGCTGTGATTTTCATTTCGTCTAAATTACTAAAGATATTTGTTAATGCACTTGTAAAGGTTTGTGAAATATCTAAATTAATACCGTCTCTTTTTAGTGATTGTTTTAACGAGTTAATGATATTGGCGTTTATTTGTAGTTTTGAATCCAATTTTGAATAAAGTTTAAGAATTTGCTTTAAAACTAATTCTTTGTTTTTAACATTTGTGAAAATTCATGAATATTGAGAATTTTCTATTTGTTTTTGTACAAATGTTGCGGTTAAATTAATGAATTTTTCATTGCTTAAAAAGTCATTAATCAAGCTAATGACATCTGTTGAAATTGAATCAATAAATTGATCTTCTTTAAGAATCAAGTTGATTAATTCGTTTAAGTTATTAGCTTTTTTGAGTTTGTTAACATTATCTAAAATAAACTCAACGCTATTAGTTAAAATTGAAGAAATTGTGCTGTTAGCTAAATTGTTTTTAATAAAAGCCTTGATTTGACTTTGAGTTTGTTCGTCTATATTAAAGGAAGATAAGTCAATTTTTTCAACTAAATCACTAGCTATTTTTGATGTTTTTAATTGCTCAAAAATATTTCTTATTACTTGTTTTATAGTTTGGGTATTTTTAGAAAGTAAATCACTATTTAAAAGTAATTTGATAACACCAAAATCTTTAAGACTTAATCACTGCAATAAAGCCTCAAAAGCTTTATTACTAAAATCTTGAATACTTGTAGCGTTTTTAAAAGCTAAAATCAAATTAGCCTTAAAAGTATCAAACACTTGCGAATCTAAAAGTGATTTTAAAAATACTAAAGTGTCGCTTGAAAGTTGTTCAATGTCACTTTTATTTAAATTGATTTGATATTTATTAGCGACTTTAACAAGTGTTTTAGTGAATGTTTTAGATAAATTACTAATTTGGCTTGAAACAATATCAATAACAAAATTACCTAATTCAGCGGCGTTTTGGTTATTAAAGTCACTGGCGAAAATATAATCATCCACTATTTGTTTTGGATTATTTAAAAGTGTAATTCAATTTGTATTATTAACTAAGTAAGGAATTAATTTTCTAAAAATGTTTAGAGTGTTGTTGTTAGATAAAATATTTTTTAAAATTGTTTTGACTTCGTCTAAATCTACATATTCTAAAATTTCTGCATTAACTGAATTTGCTAAAGAGTCTATAGCGGAGCTAAAATCAATACTTTTATAAACGTTTTCTGCGTAATAATCAGCTATTGTAATAATCGCTGATTTATTATTGGTAAATGTGCTTAGCGCTGTGATTTTTTTGATTAATTCTAAAGGATTATCCAAAAGATTGTCTTTAATTGTTTGGATTAAATCTGGCATGAAATTAGAAATAGACAAATCAGCATGCTGTTGTTGTAATTTTTTAATAAGTTCAAAAAATCTTGGAATAATAACATCCTCAACCTTAAGTAGGTCACTAATTTTTTGGGATTCATCAATTAAATCACTTATTAAATTACTTTTAGCATCAGCGTCTAAATTTGGTACATCAAACAATGAATTCAATAAATCTTTAGCAACGACTTTAAAATCGTTATTTTCAATAATTTTTCTATAAAGTGCACTTGTGTTTTGTTTGACCTCATTAACATCAACATTAGCAAAAAGTTTATTGATAATATCGCTGTAAGAATTTACATCCTTAAGTGTTTCTAAATTATCAAATAAATTAAAAAGTGCATGAGAAATAATTGATTTAAATTCAGTTGAATTTAAGATAAATTTAGCTAAATTATTCAATTGTGTTGTGTGTGTTATTTTTTGTTGAATAAGAGGAATTTGCTCAATTAAAGGTACTAATTTATCAACTAAAAGTTCATATTTGTTTGAGTTAGTTATTATGTTTGAAAAAATCGTTTTTAAATCTGAATTTAAGTTTCTAAATGAAGGCAATTGCACACCTTTTTTAATTAAATTAACAACTTTATTTTCTTGATCTTCAGCAAAATATTTAGCAATATTAGCCACAAGCGGGTTAAAAAAGTCATATTCTTTGTAGCTGATTCCATAAGTTGCAAAATTTTTGATAACAGCAACAGATAAAGACTCATTTAAATGTAAGTCGCTTTTAAGAGAATTTAACAATCTAAAAATGTTTTTAATAGTTTGCTTTTTATATTCTACACCTTCAAAAATTCAATCAAACTCGCCACTTTTATCAATAGCATCAAAAATATATGTAGCTACTAAATCTTGAATTTGTTCATTATCAAGTAATAATTCAACAAAATTACCTAAAATAGCTTGAAACTTAAATGAAAATAATGAAGGTTTGCTAAAAAGAATTTTTACGTAGGAATTAAAGTTAAACGCTTGCGCCAATTCACTAGAACTGTCAGAAATGTGTTCAACAAATAAGGTTAATAACTCTTCTAATTCACCTTTGTCAATTAATTTTAAAATACTTTCTTTTAAGTTATTAAGTGAATTAGTATCTTTAATAAATTGATCTAAATTAAGTGAATCAAAAACCTTTGCGTAAATTTCTTTATTGACAAATTTACGTGCTAAGTTAGAAACAAAAGTTTTTGTTTTTTGTTTGTTTTTACCAAAAAGATCAGATACAGTTAAGTCTTTAACAATGCCAAAAGCATCAATTTTAAAGTTACTTAAAAAGTTTTGTTTTAAATAATCAACAAATTCATCAAAGCTATTTGTTTGTTTAATTGCTCTTTCTACAAATAAACTTAAAGTGTAAATATTAGAATCGTTTAACACTCTTGAAATTAAAATATCGTAAACTGTATCAATATATTGATCAAAATTATCAATATTTTGATCAAGTTTTTCGTCTTTTAAGATGCTTGAAACAATTTTAAGTAGCTCTTTTCTAACTTCTTTATTTTCGATTAAAACATCAGCGACATTATTTAAAAAACTAGGTAAATTTAAAAGTACATATTTATCTTTTAAAAGTGTGTAAATTAAATTTGTTGGTGTATTTATGTAAGCAATTCAATCTTGCTGACTAATAATTCTTTGTACAAGAACTTTTATAAAATCTATACTTTGCTCTTTTTTAATTAATGATGAATATAAATTAACAATAATTTCTTGGAATTGTTCGTTTAATGGTGAAATTAATGGTTTAACAATTAAATCTAAAAGAGGTTTTAGATTATTTGACTCAGCTAAATAATCAACGCTTGCGCTAGCAATTTGCGAAATACTTTCTTTATTATCTTTTAATAATTTAGACTCAAAAATCGAACTTAAGATACCTTTTAATGATGCATCTTGATTAAATAAAATATTTAAAATTTCTTGCGGTAATTGTGCAAAATTATTTAACAATTGTTGAACGCTTGCTGCGTTTTGAATTTTTTGTTGCAAAATATCTAATATCTTATTAGCAATATTTTTGCTTGTTAAAAACTCATTAGCAAAATTAGAAAACTCATTTATAAATTTTGAGTGGTGAGCTAGTTGAGGATTAAGCTTAATGTGATTTAAGTATGAAATTAAAATTCTTTTAATAATGTCATTATCTTTAATATACTCAAAAGTTTGTTCAAGTAGTTTTTTAACACTTTCAATATTTTGTGATGAACTTAAAACTTGCGTTAATTTTAAGATAACCGTGTCTGAGTTTTTATCTTCGATTATTTTTGAAGAATTATCTATTAGTGAATCAAAAGAATTTAAAACTAAGTTTTTGAAGTTTTGATTTTGATAAACAAAATCTAAAAGTGGTTCAAACTCTTGCCCTATAAATAAGTTACTTAAATTTTTAATATTATTAGGAAGAACATTTATGGTTAATTTTGTAAGTAATTTTTTAGGTGAATTTAGTAAATTAGAAACAATATCCTTTAAAAGTTGTTTGTTTTTTTGAAGAATTTGTGATTTGTTTAAATCTTGGATAACTTCAACAACAAAATTAAGTGAGCTTAAGCTAGTTTTAATTTTATCTAGAGCGTAGTTTAAACTAAAGACTAAAGACTCATTTAAAGTTGAAGTTTGAGCAAAAGATTTTGAAATACCTTCAATAAAATACTCAACAAACTTATTAGCTAATTGAACAATACTTTGATTATCTTTGAGGGTAGAAAGTACATCAGTAATTAATTGTTTAACTTTTATAGATTGCTCGTTTGTGATCAATTCATTTTCTAATAATAAATTACTTAAAAAATGTGAAATTGAAGAAACGATTTTTGGGTTATTAAATGTTTTATCAATTATTTTAGTTGAAATATCTTTAACACTTTTTAAAGTGTTTTGATTTTGTAATAAAACAATAGCGAATTCTTCAAAATTATTAACATTATCTAATTTATCGCTAGTTTCTAAAAAATCATAAACTACACTTTTTAAAATTTGAGCAATGTCACTAGCAGAAATTAAATCATCAATAAATTCTTTTAAATCTTGTGTATTAAGCGAAATAGCCTGCAATTTATCTTGGACTAAATTAGGAACAAAGTCTAAAACTAAATTTTTAATTTTTTGCGCTTGCTCTTCAGAGACAATTTTGGTGGTTATTTCTTTAAGTTTGTCTTTATTTTTTTGTATGAAATCACTTTGGGCAAATGATTTAACAAATTCAAAAATCATTTGTTGGTTTGAAACAGAATTTAAAAGAATATCTTTTAATTCATTTAAACCAAAATCAGGATTTTCTTGATATTTTTGATCAAGTTGATGTTGAATGTTATTAATGATTTTAATTAATATTTTAGTGTTGGCCAATCACTCAACAAACTCTTTTGAGTGTTTAAAATCGTTTTCGCTTAGAAATTCACTTAAAATTCCATTAGGATCGATCTTTTTGAATGTTTGGCTTTTTAATAAAGTTAATAAAACATTAACACTTATATCATCAAAATTAAGCGCAAATGTAGTTATTCTTTTTCCGAAGTTATCAACATTTCTAGTTAAATCAAGATTGCTCTCGTATCTTGATTTATTGTTAATGAACGCAAATGAACTTAATGCTGCGTGATTTTCTAAAGCTTGTTTATATTGATTAAAATCGTTATTAATTTCAATTTGGTAATTACTTGTGTTTATGTCGCTTTTGATGTAATTTTCATCAAAATCAAAATCACCTAAATCTTTATATTTTTCAACATTTGAAAAATCATTTGTAAGTTTTAAATACAAATCAAGCGCCATTTTTTTGTAACCTTTTGTATTTGGGTGAATATCGATTCAAATGGAGCTTAAATCGTGGTTATTTTTACTTCAAAAGTCTGAATTATATAAATTAACATAATTGGCTTTATTTCTTATTGCGTTAGCCTTAACTTGCTCATTTAAAATTGAAATAACATAATCACTAATTTTAAAATTTAAGTTTCCTGCTAAATTTTCAAAAGCTTTATCAATAAAGCTTTTTAATTTTAATTCTGGTACAGGATAAGAAACAAAATTAATATTAGCATTTGGTGCTAATTCACGAATAATAGAAGCTAAAGTAGCGATTTTTTTAGATGTATCTAAAATTGCTTTATCAAGAAGATTTTTGACACTATTAACTAAATTACCATATTGCGCATCTTTTTTAAATAAAGATAAAATCGATTCGACAAAATCGCTTTTACGGGTAGTTTCAAGAAAGTCTTGAATTAAATCATTAGCACCAATGGAGATAGTGATTAAATTCGCTTCAGCTAATTTACTTTTAATCTCACGAGATTTTAGAGCATAATTATTTCCAAACTTCTTAACAAGTCTTTCGCTTGAAATATTATATTGGTGTTGTACATCATGTTTTAAAAGACCAATTCAATCATGTGCTGTTGAACCGCTAACTGCATAGTTGTTAAAATCATCTAAACGATTTTGATCATTCAAAATTCTGGCAAAAAAGGAAGCGTAACTTAATCCGCTTACGCTTGAGTCAGCTTCTTTTTTACCTGGATAATCTTGTGTTAGTGTTCCATCAAAACCAGCAGTGATTGAATCACCTAAAGCTAAATATTTAACATTTTGGTCTTTGGTAATAAAATTTGAACTTTTTTTACGTTTATCTGGGAGTGTATTTTTACTATCAATTGCTGATAAATCAATATCTTTATACTCATCATCAAGCGAAACTAATGTAGGTTGAATAAATTCTTTAGTTTCTGATTGATCATTATCAGGGATTTGATATGGAGACTTTTCTATCTCATTTTTCTTTCCGATTCCTTCGCACGAAATTGCTATTAAAGCTAAAGCGGCTGTAGAAACGCTTAAACCTGAGCTTAAAAGTACTTTATTTTTATTTTTGAATTTCATAAGTACCCTCCTTTATTATTACAATGTAATAATAACATATTTAAAATCAGGTATTAAATTCTAAAAATGACTAAAATCGCTATTTTATAGCTATAAAAATTAAAAAAACCAAAAAAGTACATTTTTTGGTTTTAAAATTTTATTATTTTTATAAATTTCTATATGGTTCTTTTAGTGTGCAAATATGAACGTTTTTAATGTTAAACTTTTGTTTAAGTTGTTGATAAAAATCATAAACAAAAGCTTCTTCATCAAGGTGAGGAACTTCTAAAATAGGAGCCTTAATCTGATCATAAACTATTCAATCACTTCATTTAATATCACTTGAAATTATTAAATCATATCCTTTTTTAGCAAACTCTATAATTTCACCTATATATCCGCTTCCGCTTAAAATTGCAATTCTCTGAATTGGTGAATCCATCTTGCTTACAGGTATATTAGTTCTAAATTGTGTTAAATTCATATTTGTTTTAAACGAATTAATAACAGTGCTTAAATTTGTATTTGTAAATAATGTTACAGGATATCCATGATCTTTAAAACAAACATAATTTTGTAATTTTAGCATTTTGGCTATTTGATAACTTGTTCCGTAAGCGTCATTATCATAGTTAGTATGGAAGCTAATAGCAGTTATTTTGTTTTGTTTTAATTTTTCTAAAATTTCTTTTTTGTATGGAGCTTTGTAAAATTCGTTTTCAAGAGTTTTTTCAAAAAGAAATGGATGGTGAGTGATAATTAAATTACAATCATTATCAATGGCTTTTTGTAAAACTTCGTTAGTTAAATCAATGGCTAAAACAACCCCTTTGAGAGTTGAGTTAATTCTGTTTTTGTAACTAAAACCACTAGGATCTCACACTTCTGCATTTTCAAGTGGGTATTTAGATAAAAAATAATCTGTAATATCTTTTATTTTTAATTTCATTAGTTTTTGATAAAGTCCTTAAGTTGCTTACCGTTTCTTGAACAATTTTTAAGTTTACGTAAAATTTTGTTTTCAATTTGACGCACTCTTTCTTTAGAAACGCCACCTCTTTCTTTTGCTAATTCTTCAAATGAGTGAACTCTATATCTGTTTCCAAATTCATCAACACCTACACCAAAACGCTTACAAATAAGTTCTCTTTCGTCTGGTTCTAAGTATGTATTAATTAAATCATTTAATATATCTGACAGCTGTTCTTGGCTGGCAAAATCAATAGGGTTAGGAACACTATCATCCTTAACAAAATCACTGAAACTTGAATCATTTTCTTTACCAATTTGCTTGTCTAAAGAAATTGGGTCGATGTTAATTTTTCTAATGTAACGAACTTTTTCAGCTGTATAACCACCACCAAAACGCTCAGCTATTTGTTCATCTGTTGGTTCATAACCTAATTCTTGTTGCAATTCTCTTTCGTGACGAGTAATTTTGTTAATTGTTTCAACCATATGAACCGGAACACGAATGGTTCTAGCTTGATCGGCAACAGCACGTGTTATAGCTTGTCTAATTCATCATGTTGCATATGTTGAAAATTTAAAACCTTTTTCAACGTTATATTTTTGAACAGCCTTAAGAATTCCAGCATTCCCTTCACTAATTAAATCAATAAAACTTAGTCCTCTGTTTTTATATTTTTTGGCATTGTTTATAACAAGTCTTAAATTACGTTTAATTAATTTATCTCTTGCTCTTTTACCTCTAAAACCACCCTTGTTCATTTGTTTAGCCAACTCATGCTCTTCTTCTGGTTTAAGAAGTTCTCCGTATTTACCAATTCAACGCATGTATCATTTAACAATATCGTTTGTTTCAGTTAGTTTATTGTTTAAATTTTTAAGTTGTTGACGATCATTATCTTCTAAATCAATGTCAAAATCTAAGTTATTAAGGTCAATGTCACCTAAATCAATGTCGCTATCTTCATCCTCATGATCAAATGAAGAATCTTCATCATCATCTTCTTCAACTTCATCCTCTTCAACAGCTTCAGAAGTTTTTTGGGCTTCTTCATCATCTAAATCTTCTAAATCTTCAAGATTATCAAAATCTTCGTCGCCCTCATCATCAAAATCCATGTCCATATCATCTTCATCATCAAGAGAAATATTTTCTATGTCTTCTTCTGAGTCTATATCATCATCTAAATCTTCAAAATCATCAAATTTAGATTTTTTATTTTGGGTTTCTTTTAAAATCTTTTGTTTTTCTTTTTCAGAGACACCTTCAAAATCATCTAACGAAACATCATCTTGATCACCTTCATCTGTTGAATCAGCTAAAATTCCTTTTTTGTAAAGAATATCTAAAATCTCTTCAGTTGTATTTTCGTCTTCTAAATACATATCTTTAGAATCTAAATAATCAAAAACATCACTTTGACTTAATTGCTTTTTATTTTTTAGTTTAAGATATTTTTCAATAGCTTTTATTATTTCATCGTGGTTATTTTGCATTATGTCTCCTTAATTATTTTTTTCTAGTTAATTGAGAAATTCAAACAAGAAATTCAACATCATCTTCGATGCTGTTTTCTTCATTCTCTTGAGCGGTATTCACTGAAGTCAGTTTAATATTAGATATTTTACTTTTTTTTATAAATTTTGTGAAATTATTAATCATACTTATGAAATTTTCCATTTTGGTGTTTTCTTCTTTAATTAAGGTTAATTCGGCAAAATTATAAAAGTCTTTTTCATCTATAAATTTATTTGGATATTTTTTATTAAATTCTTCATATAATTTTTCTTTTAAAAATTTGAGGTTTTGACTTAAATTATCTGATAAATGCTCTTGGCCATTTTCTTTTAAATTAATATAGGTATCGCACAAATCATTAGCTTGTTTATACAAGTCATTAAAAATATTGTCTTTTTCTAAAACATATTTAAAAATAACATTTCGATTGGCTTTTTGTTGAGCAAAATAAATGAAAAAATCTGGATTACTAAGAATGTTAATAATTATTTTATTAAGTGGTTCGTACAAAATTTTTGTCTTATCAATTTTGTCTTTTTTAGGTTGTTTTGAATCATATTTACTTGAAAAATAGTCATTTGTATTAACTAAATTACCGTAATTTTGAAAGTGAGTTTGCTCGATTGTTTTTTCAAAATTTTCAATCATCTGATCACTAGAAGGATACTGATATGAAGAGTAGTCGTTTTCTTGGTAAAAGTTATTAGTTGTGTTTATATTATTATCTTTTTGAATGTGTAGTGTTTTATTAAATAGATTTTTTGTTTTTTCAACATAAAAATCGATAATATTTTGCGGAGCATAAGAAAAAAATTCATTAATTTCTTTTTCGAAACTAACTCATTCTTGAATATTAATATCTGGATTATTTATAAAATTATTTGTTAATAAATCATAAATAAAGTCATAAGCACTAACTTGATTATTTTGAATCATTTTTGTTAGAGCATCTGCACCATAAGTGTTAAAAATTTCATCAGGGTCTTTGTTTAGGTTATTTTTAATAACATTAACTTCAATGTTATTTTTAAGTAAACTAATAATTGATTTTTTGGTTGCGTTTAATCCTGCTATATCGTTGTCTAAAAATAATAAAACTTTTAAATTTTTTAATAATTTAGCGTGTTCATTACTTAAGGATGTACCCATTAGAGCAACAGCATTTTTAAAATTAGTTTTATATAAAGCTATAACATCCATAAAACCTTCGCAAATTATTATTTCTTTTGCGATGTTAGCACTTTCTTGTGCGTTATTATAGTTGTATAAAATCTGTGACTTTTTAAAAACTTCACTTTCAGGTGAATTAATATATTTAGGTTTAGAATCATCTAAAACTCTTGCGCTAAAACCTACAACATTACCTTTATTATCCTGAATTGCAAAAGTTACTCGATTGTAAAAAATACTTTTGTTATTTTGATTAATTAAACCTAAAAAATACAAATCTTTTTCAGATTCGCTATTAAAAGTTTTTATAAATTCGTCTAAACCTTGGTCTGGTACATAACCAATATTAAAGGTATTTCTTATTTCTATATCTAATTTTCTTTTTAAAAAATACTCTTGTGCATTTTGATTGGAAATAGCTTGAACTTTAAAATAATTATTTAAATCTTGTAACACAGATAAATACTGCGCAATTTTAGGGTTGCTATAAAATTGATTTGATTCATCACTAAAGCTAAAATCAATTCCTTGTAGATTGGCTAAAAATTTAACAGCTTCTAAAAAAGAATAACCATATTTGTTTTTAACAAAAGTCAAAGCGTTTCCGCCAGCTCCGCAAGAAAAACATTTGTAAATATTTTTTGTTGTGCTCACTGACATACTTGGATTGCTATCTGCATGAAAAGGGCACAAGGCAACATAATCTCTACCTTTAGAAATTAAATTTTCAGACGCAGAAATAACGCTGACAATATCAGCGTTATTGATAATTTGATTAATTTGTTCACTTCTGTTATGGTTCATATTAAAAATTATTTAATGTAATCTAATAAATCACTTATTTTAATTCTTGTTTGTTGCATTGTATCTCTGTTTCTTAGAGTAACACAATCATCTTCGTATGTGTCATAATCTACAGTAACACAATAATATGTTCCGATCGAATCTTGTCTACGGTATCTTTTACCTATTGATGCTGTTTCATCGTATGTTACGCTTACATTATTATCAATTAACATATCGACTATCTCATTTGCTTTTGGACTTAATTTTTTAACTAATGGTAAAACAGCTACCTTGTATGGACTAAGTTTTTTGTCAAGTTTTAATACGATTCTAGTGTCGTTTTCAAGCTCTTCTTCTTCGTAGCTATCAGCTAAAATCGCTAACATTAATCTATCTAACCCCATGCTAGGTTCAATTACATATGGAATATATTTTTGGTTTGTAGAAGGATCTAAATAATCTAATGACTCTCCTGTGGCTTGCATGTGACTTTTTAGATCAAAATCTCCACGATTAGCAACACCTAAAAGCTCTCCTCAACCAAAAGGAAAATCAAATTCAATGTCAGTAGTACCTTTAGAATAGTGAGCTAACTCTTCTTTTTCATGTTCTCTAATTCTGATGCTTTGCTCTTTTATCCCTAATTTTAAAGCGAATTGGTATGCTTTATTAATGTAGTATTTGTAAAAATGATCAGCTTCAGAAGGATCAGTAAACACTTCAAGTTCCATTTGTTCAAATTCTCTAGTTCTAAAAATAAAGTTACCTGGTGTTACTTCGTTTCTAAAACTTTTACCTACTTGACCAACACCCATAGGCATTTTGGCCCTTGTACTTCTTTGGACGTTTTTAAAATTAATAAAAATACCTTGTGCTGTTTCAGGCCTTAAATAAACTTTAGCTTTAGAATCTTCTACAACTCCTTGATGAGTTTCGAACATTAAATTAAATTTTTTAATTTCGCTTCATTCGCACTTAGAATTTTCGTAAGTTTTTAAATTTTCTTTTAAAAAATTGCTCATCTGTTCAAAAGTCATTTTTTCTGGAACTAAAGTTGGGTCAATTTCTTGAATTAATTTGTCAGCTCTATATCTTTTGCCATTAACTTTGTTTTCGATCAATGGATCACTAAAATTCGAAACGTGACCACTTGTTACTCAAACTTGCGGATTCATTAAAACTTTTGAATCTATTAAATAGTTATTTTTTTCTTTAAAAATAAACTCTTTTTTTCATAAATTCTCAATATTGTCTTTTAATAAACTTCCAAGAGGACCATAGTCTCATGTGTTTGATAATCCGTTATAAATTTCACTTCCTTGGAATACAAATCCAGAATTTTTTAAATGATTTACTAAATCTTGCATGCTCTTTTTATTCATATAAACAATTTTAAATTATTATTTTTTTTAAAAAAATAAAAATTAAAAAAAGCACAGCCCTTTTAAGGGCTTTTGTGCTTTTGATTATGTTAAAAATACTAAAATAAGAACTAATAAAATAACTAAGATTAGCGCTGCTGCACCTAATACTGATAAAACTAAACGTGATCATCTTTTATCTAAGTCTGCATCTACCACTTCATTAGCTTGTGATGTTACTAAAACTTCTTTAACTTCTGTTTCGCTTGGACATTCGTGCTCGGTAATTTCCCCACCTAAAACAATAACACGTTGATCTTGTATTGAGTGTAATACTGAAATAGCGTGTTCGTATTTATCAAACGGTGTAAAGGCTACATGTTTCATATTGTATAAAACAAATGATGTTGCTAAATTTAATGGTAAGTTTGTGTTTGTTGATAAGTCTTTTGAGTAAGCTGATGTTAATGGTGTATTTTCAGCATTTTCGTCTAAAACTAATTGATGAACTAAGTTAACTGAGTGGTGTTTTAGTTTTTCTAATAATAATTTAATTTGAGCGTAAAAAGGATCTTCTGGTTTTAATTCTTTTAATAATTTTTCGTAGTTATCTCTAACTAAGTTAATGTTGGCTTTGATTGAATTTAAATCTTTTGTGTTTGTTTTGGCAACTGTTACGTTTTCTTCTAATTCTTTAACTTTTTCTGAATATAATGCTAAAACTTCTACTTGGTCTCTAACTGATAAATCTTTAATGTAAGCGAATTTAACTAAATTAACTAAATTTTGAGCTTCGATTTTAGCTTTATTTTCTTCTTCTTCAGCTAATCTTTCTGCTTTTTGTAATTCTAAAACTCTCTGTAATAAAGCGCTTTTATCACTTGAAGAATCTTTAAGTTGTTCTTGTAATTCAATAATTTCTTTTGAGTAATCTCTCTTTGAAGTGCTTAATTGATCTAACAATAATGCAATTTGTCTTCTTAATTCTTCAATTTCAAGATCTTTTTTAGATTTACGTGGACTTGGAATATCTTCAACCGGGAAGTATTTTTCAGGATCTTTTAATAATTTAAAATCTTTCAAATTAGCTAAACGTAACTTTTGTGCTTCTAGATCTCTAGTTAAGCTTCTTGGATCAATGTAAAATTCTTCACATGTGCTTTCGTAACTTAAAGCACCATCAAAGTTATCAACAATAACCTCGTGTTCCATAACTCCGTTAAGGTTTTTTTCAGAAACTACTTGACCACCTCAAATTTTTTCTTGGTTTTGGAATCAATAAACGCATTCATAACCTAAAGATAAATATCAATCAGTTGCTTCTTGTCTTGTTTTAAATAAAGCTAATGCTGTGGCTACTTTAGGGTGTTTAAGTGCTCATGGATAGTCTTTACTTTTTTCTGGTTTGTATAAACATTGTAAACGCTTCATATTTCTCCTTAATATCGTAATTTTATTATATATTATTTTTATTAATATTTCCGGCATTTATTAGCCTATAAATAAGCAACATTAGTAAAATTTAATTTTTTTATTATCATAAAAATAATATAACTTATAAATAATAAAGATTAATAAGCGTAATTTTTTTACTAAAAAAACTGTTTTAAAAGCGAATAAATAAAATTTATGGTTGAAATTATTTTGTTTTTACTCACTTATATTTTAAAAAATAAATTTTTATTTTCAAAATATGATTTTGAAGTCAAAAATTTCTATTTTGACATTTTTTGGCTATTATTATTAAATAAAAAATAAATAAAATATAATTTATTTACTAATTTTATTTAATTAAAAGGAGAAAAATGGGTCAATATTTTATATGAATCCTTTTTGGAATTCTTTTATGTGTTGCCTTAGGGTTTTTAGTTTATAGTTTCATAAAAGAAAAAAGAAACAAAAAGAAACTTTTAAAAGAAAAACAAGAATACGCAGCTAAAGCTTTAGAAGTTTTTCAAAAATCAATCATTAATTTCAATGAAGTTATCAAAGTAAATAAAATATACTTAGATAATTTTGAAGTTAGCATAGGTGATTACAAAATGCCTTCAATTAATAACGCAGCTAGAAAAGTTATTGAAGGGTATATTATCGACGTTGATTTTCAAACATACATCATTAGAAATGATGATTACAAAAAATTTATGTCACACGTTGTTAATTTAAAAGATACTAAAAGTAATAACTGAATAAAAAAATGTACAAAAGATATAGAATATTTTAATAATCAACTTAAATTTTTAACTTTAGATAATGTTGAACAATTATCTTTAGAAGCTAGCAAGGAGATAGAAAATGAGTTCGTTAAAGAAACTGGGAAATTGGTTCGTTAAACTGAATTTACCTAACAAATTAACATTACTTAGATTAATTTTAGTTATTCCTTTTATTATTTTTGGTACCGCAGCATTCTTAACATTTAAATATGCTCTTCACACACCAGATTTAGAAACTATTCAAAAACAAGTTACAGAATCAGTAAATAATTTTTTAACCGGTAACTTCCAAGACCAAACTTTAAATTTTTATAAAGAATCTGTAAAATTAATGAATATTTCCAGAATCATGATTGGTATGGCTTTGTTAATTTTTGTTGTGGCAATGGTTACTGATTATTTTGATGGAAAAATCGCAAGAGAAAAGGCAATGGTTACTGAATTTGGTAAATTATGGGATCCTATTGCAGATAAATTTATAACAACAAGTGCACTTATTTTAATGGCTATGTTACAAGTTATACCTTTTTGATTAGTGTTAATATTTGTTTTAAGAGATTTAGTCGTGGCTGGTGCTAGAGTTGTTATGACAAAAAATAACATAAGCGTAGCAGCTGATAAATACGGAAAATACAAAACAGCACTAATGAGCGCAGCCATAGTAATAATAATGCTTGTTTATATAATTTATCCTTTAAATGCCCAAATTATATCTTTAGTGCCATCTACACAAGCATCTCCATTTACAACAGAAATTTCACCATTCATTTCGCAAGAGATAAAAATAAATTCTAATTACTACTGATTTACATATATAGTTAATTTACCTTTAATTGTAGCAGCAGCCTTCAATGTGTTTTCTGGTATTCGTTATGTACAAAAAATTATTCCTTACATTAAATAATTTAAATTAAGTATAATTAAAACTAATGAAGGAAATAATGACTACTTGATTTGCTTCGCAGATCATTTTAAGTGAAATAGCAGCCGCCTTTGTTATCACATTGGGTGGCTGTTTTTCTATTTTTGCCTCTATACATCCTGACAAAAAGTTCACTCTTAAATATTCAACAATTTATCCAGTTTTTGCTTTTTTAACACCTTTAACTTGCTTTTTAATAGCTCATGCATGAAATCACTACTCATCCTTGCCGATTATTTTCTCAAACCCTATAAACTTATTTTTGGCATTTTTTAGAGAAATGTATGACGATCCTCAAATAGCTTATTTTAAAGGTTTAATAAGTGTTTTACTTTTACATATAGTAGGTTTTGTTGTGGGCGGTTTAATTTATTACTTTATTTTTAAAAACAAAAAATACGATCACAGTCTAAAAGCGGTTAACAAAAATGCTTCACTTAAAAGATTTGCTTTTAAGGAATCAATTTTCTTATATGCCTTAGTTACAGCTATTTGCGTAAATCAATTCATTTTTAGAAACGATCATTTTTGAAAATATATCGCTACTTTTTTCGCAAATACTTTTATGTTATGGATCTTCTTGTTATTTTCTTCTAAGGATGGTAACTTCGCCAGTAATTTAAACTTATTTTTAGGAGTTAACTTTATATATCTTATTCGCGGAAAGCAATCACTTAAGGGTGTGGCTATGATTTTAATAAGCACAACTTTAACGATAACTTTTTGCGCAATATTAGCCTATATTATTAAAATTACATAGAAAAATCTTAGACGTCTAGTCTAAGATTTTTTATTAATTAAAATTTAAAAATCGCTTTCTTTTGCATTGTTCTTTCACTAATATAAGTTTTAAAATAAGAAGCATTAATCAAAATTCCTAAATAACAAAAATAAGTAAGTCATGAAACTAAAATCGATAAGAACATAAAAATTCCTAAAGGTCCGTACTTACCAAAATTTGATAATTTCGCAAAACTCCCAAACACACAAACCAATATCCACGAAGGAACAGTAGCTACAGCTACCCCATTTTTTAATCCTTCAAATTTTAATTTAAAACTTGGTGTGAATTTTAATAATAAATAAAAACCTATTAATAAAAAAACTAAAGCACTGATACTATTAAAAAAATATTGCGCAAAATTAAAGGTGCTATTGTCTAAAATATAAAATCCACTTGAGTTTAAAACTAAAAAATTTAATGCTTTGGCAACATGAAAATGGACAATTGTAAACAAAGCTAAATATAAGCTAATACCAAAAACAATTAATAATCCTTTTAGTCTGTTACCAATTCATGTACCCACATATTTGTGTTTATAAATCATATTTTCACTGGCTACCAGTCTACCATAACCGCTGCTGGCAAATCACAAACACGAAATTAATAGTAAAAAAGTTGCTGTTATTCCTGTTGTGTTACCTAAAACTAAATTTAACCCATCTTCAGCTAAATATTGGAACATATCGCTAATTCCAGGAACTACTCAAGAAATTATCGATTCTAGTAAATAAATACTATAATTACCAGACCAAATTAACATCAAAAAACTAACAATTACTATTGGCGCAAAACTAACAATAAAATACATGCTGGAACTGCTAGGAATAAAAGAAAATGTCTTAGATGTAAATTGGCTATAAGCTCTGTTTATAACCTCTTTAGTTTTATTATTGTTATTTAAAATATTGGATGGTGTCAAAATAAAGAAAATGATTTTGATAATGAACTTAGTAACTATTTCATATATGTTGATTTTAATTAAAGGAGGCCAGTTAATATTGTTTATAAATGAACTTTTCTTATAAACTTTCTTAACATTAGAGTTAAATGAAGGGTGTTTTTTTAAATATTTTTTATAATTTGAATTTTCCGTTGAGGATATCTTTAGTAATTTCATCAGCAATTATAGGGCTTACTTGGCCACCTGAAACTTTCATTAAGTTACCTAAAATCATTTTAAGTACTCTTTCAGGTCTTTGAGGATATTCGCTAACTAATTTTTCATTTTCTTCGATTATTTGTGTAACCATTTTTGTAATAACATTTTTGTCAGTAATTTGTTTTAAGTTATATTTTTCTACAATTACATCTACATCTAAGTCACTTTGGTCAATAAGAGGTATTAATTTTTTTAGAGATTTTCCTGAAATAATTTCTTGATCTAAAAGCTCTAGTGATCTTTTAATATCATCCGCACTAATATTTAGCTCGTATGCACTTAAACCTTTAGCGTTAGCTAAACTAACTACTTCCGCAAAGAAAACTTTAGATAATTTTTCACGATCTGGATAATCAATAGAATCAAAAAACTTTGCTAAATTTAAATCGTTATTAAGTGATTGAATATACAAGTCTTGAATGTTTTCTCTTTTATAACGATAGTATCTTTGGTTAGGTAACTCAGGAATTTTAACTGAATCAATAAACTCTTTTGAAAGCTTTATATAAGGGATGTTAGGTTCTGGGAAATATTTATAGTCTGTTTCACCTGTTTTTGTACGCATAACAACGTTGGAATTAGTTGAATCGTCAAATCTTTTTGTTTGTTGTAATATTTTTTGATTAGTAAGAATTTTTTTGGTTTGGTCTTTAATTTCGAATTCAATAGCTTTTTTGATATTACTTAAAGAGTTCATATTTTTAATTTCTACTTTTGTACCAAATTTTTCATAACCTTTAGGGCGTAATGAAATGTTAATGTCAGCTCTAAGCGAACCTTGTTCTAATTTAGCGTTAGAAATACCTAAACTTAAGGCTGTTTTTCTAATAGCATCTACATATGCAGCCGCTTCGTCAGCACTTTTTATTACTGGATAAGTAACAATTTCAATTAAAGGCACTCCAGCACGATTGTAATCTAATTCTGTAATGTCAGCATCATGATGTTGTCTTGCTGTATCTTCTTCTAAATGTATTCTTTCAATTTCGATAAATTTAGATTGATTATTTACAAAAATTTCGATTTTACCATTTTTACCAATAGGTCTGTAAAACTGTGTTATTTGATAACCCTTAGGTAAATCTGTGTAAAAATAATTTTTTCTATCAAAGTGTAAAACATCATCAATTTCCATCTCCAATGCTTTGGCTAAACTCACAGCATTTTTAACTGCTTGTTTATTAACAATGGGTAAAGTACCTGGGTAAGCTACGTCAATTTGATTTGCACATGTGTTAGCCGGAGCATTAAAATCAATTAAAGAAGGAGAGAACATTTTTGTTTTTGTTGATAATTCTAAGTGAATTTCTATACCTATAACTACGTCAAAAATATTTGTCATTATTTAACCTCCAATAATTTTTCAATGTATAAAGCGTGGCTAAGTAGTTTTTCGTCATTATATATATAAGAATCTAAGGCAATATTAAATGGTAAATTTTGATCATTTACACCCATTTTCATTGTTAATGATGGGGTTCCGATTAAATTAGAACCAGTTAAAATATAGTCCATAAAATCATATGATTTATTTAAAGACGAATCAATTTTAGCTGCTACAGCTGCACTAGCAGGATATATAACTAAATCAGCACTTCTTGAAATATTATCCATGTACTCTTTATATACTCTTCTTACTTTATGTGCTTTTAAAAGCATTGTTTCTTGATTTGATTGATATAAATAATAACTTCCTAAAATAAGTCTTCTTTGTACGTTTTTACCTAAATATTTACTTCTTGAATTAGTCATTATTTCACTTCAATTTTCACCGTTTTCTCTTTGACCAAAAGCAATTGAATTTAAATTAGATAAGTTACTTGAAGCTTCTGAGTAAGAAACAATATCATAAATAGGTTTAATGCTTCTTATTAAATCTAAATTAAGATCGATTAATTCAACCTCAACATTATCAGCTTTAAGTTTATCAATTAAATTTTGATAACTTTGAGCAACATAAGGTTCAAGATAATCAAAAACATTAAAAGCAATTACTTTTTTAGGTTTAATGTTTTGAACATTATCGATTTTTACATCAACACTTGTCATATCTTTGATATCTTTACCAAATACAGCTTTAGAAAATACAGCTATATCATTAACGTTATGAGCAAAATAAGCAACTGTATCTAAACTTGAAGCATAAGCGAACATACCATATCTAGGAATAGCTCCATAACTTGGTTTAAAACCTACAACGCCATTATAAGAAGCTGGTAACCTAACACTATCTCCTGTATCACTACCCAAGGCAATTGAAATGCTTTTAGTAAAAGTTGCGACACTTCCGCTACTTGAACCACCAGCTAATCTTGAAGCATCTAAAGGATTTTTAATTAATCCAAAACCACTAAAAGTTCCTGTTCCTCCTAAAGCTAATTCGTCATTATGAACTTTAGCAACTTTTATTGCTCCTTGTTTGGTTAAACGTTCAACAACAGTCGCATCATAAGAAGGTTTAAAGTTTTGTAAAAATTTACTTGAAGCTTGTGTGGGCGCATCTTTTGTAGCAAAAACATCTTTAATAGTTACGACCGCACCGCTTAAAAGTCCTTCGGATTCTTGTTTAGGGTTTTCGTAAATGTATGCTACACAGTTGTTTTGGTCATTTTTTAACTCTTTTATAGCTTCTGTTACATTACCTAAATTTAAAATTTTATCCATTATTCAACCACCTTTTTAGTAATTACAAAATCTTCATTTTTTTGTGCTGCATTTTCCAAAATAACTTCTTTAGAAATCATTTTTTGGTTATTCACTTCATCATCTCTAAGGAAATCTGTGTACAAATCTTCATTAATGTGACTCATAGGTTCTACATTAGAAGTGTCAATTTTATTTAAAACTAAAAGGTGATTTTGAAGCTCTTCTCAATCTTTTAATATCGAATCTAAAATATCTTCACTAGGTTGTAACATCAGTGAATTAGCTATTTCTATTAATTTTTCTTTTGATATTTCTTTCATAAAACTCCTATCATTTTACGTTAGCAATAAACTCTTTATTACTTAAATAACTTAATTTTTTAGGTAATTTATTGAACTTTAAAATATAAGCGTGCAACATTAATCTATCTGCTTTTTTACCGCCGTATTTTCTATCACCATAAATAGGTTTACCAATAGCGGTTAAACTTAGTCTAATTTGGTGTTTTCTACCTGTTGTTATTGTCGCAAACTTTTTACGATTTTCAATAAATAAGTTAGTTTCAAAATACTGAGAATTAGGTTTTTGAGTCGGAGAGTAACTCATCTTTTTCTTATCTTCGTTTTTGTAAATATAACCCTTAACTAAGGTGTTGGGTCCTTCAAAATCACTTTTAAATCAATAAGTTTTTTGAATCAAATCAGGATTTTCTTTAAATGTCTTTAGTGTTTCAAAATTTTTGGCATAAACTACTAAACCACTTGTTTCTTTATCTAATCTTCCAAGATGAGAAGGTATAAAACTGTCGCTTTTATTGAATTTTAAATATTTCAAAACTTGGAAATCTAAACAATCTTCTTCAGAGTGCATAGCCACATTTATTGGTTTATTTATTATTAAAATATTGTCATCTTCGTAAATTGGAGAAAATTTAACTTCGGATGTTTTAAATTCATTTTCCTTTTGATGATCAGTGACATTTTCTAAACCATAAATTTCAATTAAATCATTTTCAACAACTAAATAACTTTTATCTATCTTTCTATTACCATTAACTTTTATATCTTTTTTTCTAAATAATTTTTCTAACCTACTTATAGGAACATTAGAAAAATATTTACTCAAAACCTTAAATAAAGTTCTGTTTTGATCGTTTTTGGTCGCTTTTATTTTTATTAAATTCATTATTACCTACATTCTCTTATTAGCTTTATTTATAATACTAATTATAAATAAAAACAAACACATAAATATGTGTCTGAATTAAAAATTTTCCCTTTGACTTGAAAAAAGATCAAACTCTTCGTTTTCATCACCTTCTTTTAAATAATTAAAATCATTTAATTTTGGTAAATCTGCCATAGATTTGATTTTAAAATAATCGTAAAACTTATTTGTTACACCATATAAAGTTGGATTACCAACTGTTGGACTAACACCTACTTCTTCAACAACACCTTTTAAAATTAAAGTATTAAGAACTTGATCACTAGAAACACCTCTAATAAGAGCAATTTGTCCTCTAGTTACTGGTTGTTTATAAGCCACAATACCTGCCACTTCAATAGCAGCATTTGAAAGCCTTTGTTTTCTTTCGTTTTCGTATAGCTTAAAAATGTATTCTTTAATCGATTCTCTAGTTGATAATTTATAAACTTCATTAAATTCTTGAACTTTTAAACCTCTATCAAGTGCATTAAATTTATGAACAAAATCATTCATTAACTTTTTGGCTTCATTTTTATTATTTAACGAAAAAACTTTAACAACTTGTTCTAATGTTAAACCTTCTTCACCTTGAACATATAAAAGTCCTTCAATAATGTTATCTTTCATATTCTGGTCCTTTGAAAATTTGAATTGTTTCAAATTGTTTATCTTGGTTAATGATAATTTCTTGTTTTCTAGCCAAATCTAATAAAGCTAAAAAAGTTATAACAAAATGGTTCATGCTTGGTAATGTAAAAATTTCTTCAAATTTTACTTCATTTTTGTCTTTAAATAAGTCTCTTATGTATTTTTCTTGGTCCTTAGCTGTTAAATTAAATGTTTCAAATTTGATCATTCTTAATTTTTGCGAATAAACTCTTTCAAACATTTTTTTCAATGTGACAATCAATTTTAAAGCATTACTTGAACCATCTAAAACTGAAGAGTCTTTTTTATTAAAAAATAAATCAATATCGTTAATCTCTTTGATAAAGATATCTTGACGTTTTAGCTCTTGTTCTTTGAGTGTTTCGGCAATATTTTTAAATTGCTTATACTCACTAAGTCTTCTTAAAATTTCATTTTTATCTTGTTCTACTTCTAAAACTTCTTTAGGGTCGCTTAAAAGCATTTTTGTCTTTAGCTGCAATAATGTTGAGGCCATCAACAAATACTCTCCAGCAATATCTAAATCACTTTCTTTAAGATTGTTGATTATTTGTAAATACTGCGAAGCTAATTCAGCTAAATTAATTTCTAAAATATCAATTTTCTTATCTTGGACCAATGATAATAACAAATCCAGCGGCCCATCAAATTGATCTAATTTTAAGTCATATAAATTCTTTTGCATTGTTGATTATAATTTTGAAGCTACAATATCTTGTACTCTTTGAGCGATCCCTTTTGAGTCTTGAACCATAAATTGAGATGGTTTAATAACTTTATGAAATACAACTGTAACTTTTAATCTACCTTTTCTTTTTTTATCTAAAGCATGTAAAGAATTTTTAATGGTTACAGGTATAACTGGTAAATATTCTTTTTGCGCTACTTTAAAAGCACCTGCTTTAAATTCACCAATTTCTTCTTTGACAACTCTTGTCCCTTCAGGGAAAACAACACCATATGTTTTGTTTTCTTTAACAAATTTTCCAAATTCATTAATTGTTTCAACACTTTGGCGGAAATTACTTCTGTCAATTGCAAAAGTATCAACTAATGATAATAAATTTCTCATTAAGCGTTTTTTGGTTAATTCTTTTTTTGCTAAAAATGTTGTAACTTTAGTTTGAATTCCTGGTTCATATGTTGTATCTTTTAAAGCAGCTAAAAGAGCAACTGAATCAATATTTGATTTGTGGTTAGGAACTAATAAGCAACCACCATTTTTAGGTAAATTATCATAACCTTCTATTTCTAAGTCAATATTATTAAGTTTCAAAAATTTTTCAGAAAAGAAAATCAACATGTTGACTCTTTCAAAACCAGGAACTAAATCTGGATGTTTTCTGTATCTACTAGCCATTTTGTTAATTTTCATAACTCTAAGTAATCAAATTGGTGAAAAAATTATTTTTTTCAATAATCTAGTCATTTTTTCCTTTCTTTAATACAAAAGCAACTAAAAAATCATCTTCGTGAGAGATTGAAATTTCAAAATTTTCAAAAATGATTTTATTATTAACTTTTTTAAGATTTATATTTCTAAAATTGCTATAAAAGTTGTCTGCTTTAAAAATAGCTTCTTTTACTGCTCATGTTTTGGCTAAAAAAACACTTTTATCTTCGAAATTTAAGATATTTTCAAATGTTTCAATTTCTTGCTCATTTAAAAATCTACTAATAAATTTTTTTTGGTGTTTTTTAGGATCTTCAAAACGAGATATTTTAACCAAATCAACGCCAATCACTTTATTTACCTATTTCAAGTGTTATTTCAAAATCACCAATAATGTTGGAGAAATCGTTATTTTGTGTTAATTTGTATCCTAATTTATATATTTCTTTTGTGCTTGTTTCAAAAATATGCTCAATTTTATTTAATAATCAAGTTAAAACAATTTTAATTTGTTTACCATCAGGTGTTTGCTGGATATAGTAATTATCAACAGCTTTGTTTAATTCCATGTTAATAGTACTTAAACCCGCAAAAATATTAACTTTATCTTTTGAAACTTCAATACGATTGTGAATGTTTTGATTAGGTTCGATAAATGTTAAAATATCCATCCCTTCCTCAAAACTTCTTTCTAAATCACTGCTAAATTCAATAACTTGTGGTTCTTTTTGTAGTGGTGAGTTCGCTACTGATCTAAACTTTATTTTCATAAACTTAATCTTTCTTTAATTACATCTTCTCCAAAAAGATAAATGGCTTTAGCTAATTCTGGACCATGTTCTTCTAATGTTGCACTTAGTCTTAAAGGCATAAATAATTTTTTACCTTTTAAACCTGTAATTGAGCTAGTTTGGTTAATTGCTTCTTGTATATTTTCAACACTAAAATCTTTCTCAAAAACTAAAGCGGCAAAAGTTTTAATTAAATTATTTTCCTCTTCGTTGAATTTATGTTCTAATGTGTGTTTAGGGTTTGAATATAATTTTAAACTCTCTTGTATTTGACTAAATGTATAAGCGTTTTGTTTGTATGTATCTATAAATAAGTCAATTCATTCATTTGAATAACTTTGTAAATCACTTAATTTTTTAGCAATTTCAAAGTTATCCATTTCTTTAATATATTGTTTTGAGAATCATTGCATTTTTTGAATATCAAATTTTGAAGGCGATTTACTTAAACGTGTTGGATCAAATTTTTGAATCAATTGTGCTGGAGTCATTTTTTCTTGTGCGTCAGCACTTGTTCAACCTAATAACGCTAAGAAATTAAAAACAGCTTGTGGGTGATATCCTTCTTTACGATAATCTTCAATAAATTGTTTTAAAGAAGTATCTCTTTTAGAAAGTTTATGACCTTCCATGTTTGTGATGATTGTCATGTGTCCATATTCAGGAGCTTCTCAACCTAATGCCTTGAAAACCATTAATTGTTTTGGGGTGTTAGCTATATGTTCTTCACCTCTTAAAACATTAGTAATTTCCATATCATGATCATCAACTACAACAGCAAAATTATATGTTGGGTACCCATCACTTTTAAAGATAACTCAGTCACCAATATCGCTTGAATTAAATGAAATTTTACCTCTAACTGTGTCTTGTCAGCTTAATTCAACATCTTTTGGCATACTTATACGAATACTATATTGTTTTGCCTCGTCTCTTTTTTGTTTTTCTTCATCAGAAATTTTCAATCAATTACGATCATATTTAAAACTTGCAATACCTTTAGCCACACTTTCAGCATGTTGTTGTTCTAATTCTTCAAAATTATCATAAGCTTTATACGCTAACCCCTGATCTAACATTTTCTCAACAATTTTTCAATAACGTTCTAATTTTTCGCTTTGACGATATTTGCCATATTTAGGGTTTGGTTTTAAAGGAGACTCATCAGGCACAATACCTAATCACTCTAAATTTTTAAGTTGGCTTTCTTCTCCGCCAGGAACGTTTCTAGCTACATCAGTATCTTCTAACCTAAAGATAAAATCACCATTAAAATGTTTTGCGTATAAATAACAAAATAAGGCAGTTCTAGCACCACCTATGTGTAAATATCCAGTTGGACTTGGTGCGTATCTTGTTCTAATTTTTTTCATTTTTTCTCCTTTGTTAATGAAACATAAAATTTAATTATTTAAATTCGTTATTAACAAAACCTACATAAATTTTGTCATGTTCTTCATCAATAAAAATAGGTCTTTTAACTAACATTGGGTCTTTAACCATTAAATCAATAACTTCATCGTTACTCAAATCTGCCAACTTATCTTTAAGATTCATTTCTTTATATGAATTTCCGCTTGTATTAAGTATTTTTTTAATATCTTTTTTAGCTCTCAAAACCTTTTTTAAAGTTGTTTTAGTAATCCCTTTTTCTTTTAGGTCAATAAATTGATATTCAACATTAAACTCTTGTAAATATTTTTCTGCTTTATTGCTTGTTGAGCATTTTTTGTAACCGTAAAATTTATTCATTTTGCCCCTTTATTTGTATGCCTAATAATATATTTATTATTATAAATGATTATTAATAAATATTTTTTATTATTAATTTGCAATTAATAACACTTTTAATGCAAAATTATTAAATTTTTTAATTTTTTCACACATGTGTAAAAAATTTTACAAACTGTTAACGATGCCGTTTTATAAATGGTTATATTTGTGGGTAACTTATATAATTAAAATAAATTAACTAAATTTATTATCTATTTTTATTTTTTATATTTATATAAAATGGGGATTTAATCATGCAAATTGAGAAAAATAACACTTGTGTAATTAGAAGTGTTGAAATTTATAACGCAAACAATTTTATTAAAAACGCCGATATATACATTGAAAATGGTGTAATTAAAAAAATTGTTGAAGTTGAAGGCGTGTCCAAAAAAAGAGCTGTCCCAGGTTTTATTGACACACATATTCACGGTTTTTTTAATTTTGATGTTAGTGAAGGAGTTAAAGCGATTGAAATAATTGCTAAAAAATTGAGTTTTTTTGGTACCACTTCTTTTATACCTACAATAATGACAGATGACTTTGAAAAAATGAAAAAAAGCTTAGAAGAAATTTATGAAGCTAAGATGTGTAATTTTTTGGGTGCCAAAATTTTGGGTTCCCACACAGAAGGCCCTTTTATTGGTAAGGCTAAAAGAGGTGCTCATGATGAAAAATACTTACTTAAAACATCTAAACCAAAAATAAAACATTTAATCAAATCTTCAAACGAAACGTTACTAAAAATATCTTTAGATCCAGATCAAACGAATTTTTCAGATATTGATTTTATGATCGAAAATAATATTCAACCCTCAATAGGGCACACTAATTGCACTTACGAAACAGCAATAAAAATGTTTGATAATAAAGTTAAAAGTGTGTGTCATTTATGAAACGCAATGAGTGGATTTGATTCAAGAAGACCCGGACTTTTACAAGCTACATTTATGCACAAAAACGTTTATGCAGAAATGATTTTGGATTTAATACACATATGTGAACAAAGCGTTAAATTTACAATTGATAATTTAGGAATTGACTATATTATAGGAGTAAGCGACGCAATTAAACCCGCTTACTCACAAGATGGTGAAAATGTAAGTGGTGGTTTTAAGGTGGTTAAAAAAGGAAGTTTAATTACTATCAAAGACACCGAAACAATAGCAGGAAGCGCCATAAGTTTACTTAATGCATTTGAAAATATGATTAAAATCGGATATTCTATGCATGATGCTGTAAAAGTCACTTCATATAACGCAGCTAAATTTTTAAAAAGAAATGACATCGGTGTAATTAAAGTTGGTGCAAAGGCGGATATAGTTTTATTTAACAAAACTAATTTTGAAATTTTTTCAACATATGTTGAAGGTGTAGAAATAAAAAGAGGTATTTAGCATGAAAGTAATGGTTTTTGAAGATAAAAAGCAATTAAGTTTGTATGCGGCTGATTTAATTGAAAAACAAATTAATAGTAAAAATGATTCTAAAATTTGTTTTGCTACTGGCGCTACACCAGAATTAACATATCAATATTTAATTGAAAAATATAAAAATAACAAATTATCATTTAAAGATGTTATTTCTTTTAATTTAGATGAATATGTAAATTTAGATAAAAATAACAAATGTTCTTATAACTATTACATGTTTTCAAACTTATTTAATCATATTGATATCAAAAAACAAAACATCAATTTACCTGAATCACTAGGAGATGCCAACCAAAATGCACAAAATTACAACACAAAAGTAATTCAAAGCGGTGGAATTGACTTTATGATTTTAGGAATTGGTACAAATGGGCATATTGCTTTTAATGAGCCAGGTAGTCAAATCGATCAATTTACACGTGTTGTTGATTTAACTCAATCAACAATTGATTCAAATAAAATTTATTTCGAAGATGAATCACAAGTGCCTAAACAAGCTATTTCAATGGGGCTTGCTAACATTTTACAAGCTAAAAAAATTATTCTTTTAGCTTATGGAAAAAATAAATCCGAGGCTATATATCAAGCTATTAATCAACCAATATCAGCTGCGTGCCCGGCTAGTTTTTTACAATTACACCCAAATGTGACTTTCTTAGTAGATAAAGAAGCTATTAGCAAAATAATTAAATATTAAAACTATCATGTGCAAAAGTCTTGCACATTTTTGCTTTTTTTGAATTTATTGACTTTTATTATTGTAAAATAGTCATTAAAAAATAATAAAGATCTAAAAATAAACTCATTTTTTAAGGAAAAAGATATTTTATTAAATAAAAACTTTAATTATTTATGTTTAATAAAATTAAAGTAGGAGATAGCAATGTACACAAATTTTTCGCAAACATTAAAACCTCCAATTATTAATGGTGGTTTTGGAATCATTAAAAACTGTTTTATACTCAAAATTACACAAGATATTAAAAACAATAACTATATTTTTGCTTTATTCAAGAAAAAAACAAAAGACAAAAAACATGCACAAAAAGAACAAAAAAATAATTTTGAGCTCTTAAAAGATGCGACAGAATTAATAACCAAAGGTGAATATCAAATAATAGAAAATAAGTTATTTGTCATTTCTCAAGAAGATTTTTATGAAATTTATGATCCTGAGCAATACATAAGAATTTCTCAAATTCCTTTTAAATATTCGATGCAATTTTTAGATCAGCTTTCTTATAATTTAAAACTTAAAATTCCTAATATATCTGTAGTGCAAATCAAAAAATTAAATCGCAAATGAAATTCAACTGTAATTTACTCTAGTGAAGCTCTCTTAGAAAAAGATATCGCTTCTTTGAAAATTGAACCGTCATTACAGCAAGCGCTTAAGAACGAAATAGAAAGAGAATTAAATGCTAAAAAAGTTAATTCTTTAAGATTGATTAGCGAATTAGATGTTTTGGTCTCAAGTTTAAAGAATCAAATAGTTCAAAAATGAGAAATATACGGAAACTATGTAAACAAACAATTTTTATGAGAATATCTAAAAAATAAGCAAATGGATATTACTCAACCCTTTTATAGGTTACAGACATTATTGAACAACCCCAAAAAAGATAATGTTAATGATGTGATTGATTATTTTAAAAACTACGATTCTAAGTACCAAGAAAACAATTTAGAGTGAGTTAGGGTAAAGTGAAATAATTTAACAGCCTTAGAAAAAAATAAAGTGTATCGAGAGTTCTTAGAAAACTAAAAATTTAAAATAAAGGTAAAATTTAATTATGTTAAATAAAAAAATTGTTTTAAATCTTTTAGCTTTAAGCACAATTACACCTTTAAGCACTTTAGCTACCTACTCTTGCGCCAAAGAAGTCAAAATTGACCCTAAATTAGAACAAGAAATCAAACAAAAGCAAGAATTACAAGATCATTTAAATGCTCAAATAAATCAAATTCAACAGCAAATAAGTGAATTAAATAAAGAAATTAAAATTGAAACCGACAAATCAAAACAACTAGAAGAAGAAAATAACTATAAACAAGAAAGACTTAATTCACAATTAAAACAAAAAGATAATGTTATTTTAGCTCGTAAAAATGAATTGGCTAAAATTCAAAAAATAAGTGATCAACTCACAAATAAAATCAATGAAATAGAGTCAAATATAAAAAATAACCAAGCACTTATTGAAAGTTCAAAAGACCAAATCAAAAACACTAATTTAGTTATTGAAAATTTAACTAACGAACAAAATCAACTTTCAATTCAAAAACAAGAACTAGAAAAAGAGTTACAAAAAGCTTCTTCTGATAATAGCGACAAAATTATTGCTCAAATCAACGAACAAATTAGACAAATAAACCAACAAAATGAGCATATAAGTCAAAAAATAGCTAATAAGCAACAAGAAATAGTAGAATCAACAACTAAAATAAAAAATGCTGAATTAAAAAATCAACAACTCAATGATTCTATAAATTTAGAAAAGCAAAATTTAAATAATTTAAACAATCAAAAAATTCAATTAAGAGAGCAAATTACTTTGTTGAACCAAAGTAACGAAGATTTAAAGCAAAAAATTAAACAACTTAAACAACAAAACGCAACAATTCAAGAATCTATTAAAAACCAAAAAGAAGTTATAAATAACTTAAACAATACAATTGAACAGCTAAAGCAACAATTGCAAAACATTAAACAAAACTAAAACACAAGAATAACTCTTGTGTTTTAGTTTTTTTAAAAGATATCTACAAGTGTGTATCTTAATAACTCCGCACCATTTATTTCGTTATAAATAATTGAATCACTTCTATTAGCACTTTTGTCATAAAAGCTTTTTGTCACCCTTAAATACGCGTCTAAATCAAAATCGCTTGTAGGTTTTTTATAAACTTCTATATAAAATCTTAAGTTTGCGTTATAAGTGTTATCTGGTTTATAAGAATTTAATTCTAAACTTAAAATATAATCGTTTTCGGTTCTTAAATAAACTGTATATTCTTTATAACCTGGTGTATCTTGTGTTTCTTGTTGAATTGAAATTTGTTTAATTTTATTTGAAAGTGGTTTATAAAAATTACCTTTTATTTGTGAATCACTTAAATGTTGGTTTTGTAACTCTTGCGCTGAAGCGCTAAAAAGATCTATACCTGGATAAAAGGCGAAGGTAGATTTGTCTAAATTAAATAGCATTCATAATCAATATTTAGTAGAAAATTCCTCCAAAATATCATCACTATTTTTGAAAATATAAGCTTTTTTATTATTTCCAAAAAAAGAAAATTCATCATCAGAACCGTACATACTTAAAATATTGTTTTTAATCAGTAAAGCACTTTTAAAACTTTTGATTTTTTCTTGGGATAAATCTCTATTTTGACTAACAAATTTTTCAATTTCTTCTTTATTATCATCAAAAGCTAAAGATAAAAGTGTTTGAATATAATTATTCTGTACATATTTATCAAATTTATTTTTGGTAGTTTCTTCAATGGGTTTAGCTAAAAGGCATTTATCTAAATTATGTGTTTGGCAACTAACAAAAGAGGTTAACAATAAAGGTGTAGAGAAAAATAATAATTTTTTAAATATTTTCATTTTTTAACCTCAACATATAAATAAGCGGCACACCTGCTTTATATTTTTTTACTAAATCATTTTCAAATTCATCATAAGATTTTTGATCTCCGTGTATATAAGCGCCATGAACAATATCACTGATGAATTTTAAGCTGATTGAATTTTTAGCGTTAACAAATGTTCACACAAATGGACTTAGAATTACTTCACCAGTATTTTTTACTTGTATTCTGAAAACCATTTTATCTTTTAAAAGGTAAAAATATTCGCTATCAGGAATCTCAAATGACTCATCCCCTTCTTGTATTTTTTCTAATTTTGAATCATTAATAATGTACTTTTGCGGTTTAAATGAGTTGTTAGCAAAATCCAAATACGATTGTGAATGTCTGCCTTTATTATGTCAACTTTCAAAAATTAGTATTTTTTCATATTGCCCATTAAATAAGTCTAAATTGTTTAAAATAAAGTATCAGTTATTTGAAAATAAATCATTAATCTCTTGTAAAGAACCTTCTACTTTTTGGTCATATTTTTGAATTAATTCATTATATTTTTTAATAAAAGCGCTTTTTTTATTTTTGGAATTTTGTTCATCTAAAAACTTAATTCTTTGAGCATTTTTATTTTTAAACGCACTTTTTAATAAAACATCTAAGATTTGAGAATTATTTATCTGATCTTCTTTTTTGGGATTGAAATTTAGTGAGTTATCGATATATTTATGTGAAATATTGCTAAAAGATTCTGAATTTGAACACGAAAGTGTAACAAAAGGTAAGTGAGATAATGCTAAAAACAAACTTAATATTTTAAACTTCACTCTAACCTCCTAAAACATATCTTTTAATTTTAATATTCGCTTTATTTAACTCAAAAACAGAGTCAAAAAAGTCATCAAAATAATTAAATTCATCAAATAGATTAGCAAATCTATCTCACGAATATTTATTTTCTAAATCTTGGATGTTTTTTTCTAAACTATCAGCATCAGAAATTTTTTTAATATAGTCAATGTCCAATTGCTTTCTTTTATTTCTACTTAAGTTAATTTGTTTATAAAACATTTCTAAATCACTTATATTTTCCATTTCAAAAAACTCAGGGATTAATGTTAAATTATTTTTAGGATTTTTTTGGTTTTCTAAAATAACAAAAAAGTAATTGTCGCTAAAAATTAAAAAATTAATTTTTATATCTTCACTTAAGTTTTTTTGAACTACTTTTTGAATAGATAAATCCTCAATTTTTTGGACTCATTCACTGTTTTCTTTATAAAAATCCTCATCGTATTCATTGCTTTTATATTTATTTCCGTATGCGTATAAGAAAAAATTGAATTTATTGATATTTTCTAAAAATCAATAAATATTAGTATTTAATGTTTCTTTAATTACATTTTCAGAATTTTGTCTTATTCTTTCATAACTTTGAGAAGTTAAAATATTTCTAAAATACGGTCTATACAAAAGAGCATATTTTAGAGTGCTAACCATTTTTAGTGGTATTTTACTTTGAATATCTTTATAAACTTTTAATTCATTTTCACTGTAGTATTGGAAAAAAATAGTATCTAAAATTTTTGTGTCAAATTTTTTTATTTGACTTTCTTCTTTTGGTTTTTGAGTTAATGTTGATTGTGAATTATTTATATTGCTGCAGCTAAGCGCTAAAAAGCAAGGTGATGAAATGGATAATATACTAAGAGTTTTTAATAACTTTTTCATAAAAAATATCCTCAAGATTTTTGTATTTATCGCCTGTGTATAATATTTTTGAATTATTTATAAGAGTTAAGGAATCACAATACTTGTTAACTTCACTTAAAATGTGCGAACTAATTAAAATTGTCTTATTTTCTTTTTGTAAATCTTTTAGGATTTCAAAAAGCTCATATCTAGCATAAGGATCTAAATTAGCTGCCGGTTCATCTAAAATGATTATTTGCGGATCGTTTATTAGTGCTTGTATAAGCAATATTTTCTTTTTTTGACCTGAACTAAAGTTATTTGGGTTTTTATTTTTTAATTCTTTAATATTAAATTTATCTAAGAAATAATCTATTTTTTGTTGAATAGCACTTTGATTATTATTATTTAATAAACTTAAGTACATTAAATAATCGTTTGCACTTAGTGAGTTAGGAAAATTTGTTTTTTCCGGAACATAACCTAATTTCATTTTACTGTTTGGGTTTTTATTTGATATCCCATCTATATAAATTTGACCTTGATAATTATAAATACTATCAATAATACACTTAATAGTAGTAGTTTTTCCGCTTCCATTAACTCCTATAAAAGCATGAAAACTACCTTTTTTAACTTCAAAACTAACGTCATCTAAGGCTTTAAATTTTTTAAATTTCTTTGTTAAATTTTGAACACTTAATATTGTGTTATTAATCATTATTTATAATCCTTTCTAATATAAACAATTACGTTAGCTGTTACCAATAAAACAGAAACTACAAATCAAACTAAGATAAAAATATTTTTATTAACTACATTTTTATCTTTATAAACAAGTGCATAATTTTTTGTATTTTCAAAAAGATAATTATTTGCTTTTTCTAGCTCATATCTTAAAATTACGTTATCATTTTCAACTCTATGTTTTAATTTAAAATCTTTAAAACCACCTATAAAATAAGTGTTATTGTCAAAAGTAATTTCAAATTGACTTGGAGTATTTTTTAGTAGAACATTATCATTTAAACTTATAGCCTTAAAAATCAAGGAATTAAAATCGTCAAAGTATAGTTTATAAACGATTAAAACAAAAAGATTGATAGCTTTTTCACTTTCGCTTTTGATTATGTTTTTATTAAAAGCATCTTTATCTAAAAATGTTGAATTAATATCTGATTGATAAAAAATGTTATTGTTGTCGTTAATTAGTGATGATATATGTTGAATAATTAATTTTTTAATTTCTTTTAATTTGATATCACTTAGATTATTTATATCAAGGTTATTTTTACTTATATAAGTATTAACAAGTGAATTTAGTTGTTCTTTAAAGTTGTCAAAAACTCTTTGGAATGTTGAATTATTAATTAAATTTAAAATATTGTTTCAGTGTATTTTTCCAACAAGTGAATTATCTTTAACATAATTGAATTTATCTTCTATAAATTCAACATCAAAATTATCAGCATCTTTACGTGCATAAATTAAGTAGCTATTGCTTTTATCTAAGTTAACTGAAGAATTTTTTAGTAAAAAAGGAACTAGAAATTCTTTTTGGTATATATCTGAATTTTTATAAATATCAAAATTATTTAACTTTTGATCAAAAGTAATTTTGTATTGATTGTTTATATCATTGGCAAATGAGGAATTTATTAATTGATTATCATTTTTATTATTTTTAAAATTTAATAAATTAATATTATCAGGATTGATTAGCTCAAAAAATTGATAAGGAAGGGCGCTTCATGTGTAAATTTGTCACTGTTTTGCAGTGTTACTTGATTCTTTAAAAGCTTCCTTTAAATATAATTTTTGCAATTCAGTAAAATCATTATTTTCTTTACCGTTTGGCAGGACAACCATTTGTCTTTGGTTATTAACACCAAAAAAAGATACATTAGCTTCGTTGTTAGCATCATTAAAATCATATTTTCTACTAATTAAACTATAAAAATGTTCAAAATTACTTGAAGAATTGTTTTGAATAATCATTCCTGTGAAAATAAAAATAAAGCTAGCGACCAAAGGTAAACTTAATGCAACTTTTGAGTCAAATTTAAATGCCAATAACGTTGTTATATTTGAAAAAATAACTAACGCAAAAAACACCGAAACAAAACTATATAAAAATAAAAGTGCTGTTTTAATATCTCAATTTAAGTAATAAAAAAATGGTATTTGTATTAGTGTATTTAATAACGCATATATAAAGTTAATAAAATTTGCACTTAAAGTTTTAGTTAATACTATCTGTTTCCTACTTAATGATTTACTAAAAACAAGAATCTCGATTCCTTCATTTTCTAAATCTTTGAATATATTTAGTGACTTTAGTCCGCTAAAAAAAATTCCCATTAATAAACTAATCAAAAAATATGACAAGTATACATATTTATTAATATCGGTACCGCTTAAAAGGAAACCGACTAAAAAACACATGTAAATCAAAGCATATATTAATATATAAATATATGTACTTTTTCTTTTTAAAGTTAGTTTTAGCAAAAAACTAAAATAACTTAATGTTTTGTTTGTTTTCATATATTACTCCTTTGTAATATTCCAAATATGTAATATATTATATTCTTAAATAATTTGTTTTTTTATATTATTTTTAAATTTTTCGTGTATGATTATTTAGCGCTATAAGCGATATGAGTTGAACAAACAACCAATTAAAAAAATAAAAAAATATTTTGAAAATAAAAATTTGTGCTATAATTATTTAGCAAACAAATAAATGCCGATTTAGCTCAGCGGTAGAGCAGCTGGCTGTTAACCAGTTGGTCGTTGGTTCAATCCCAATAATCGGCGCCATTATATGGTCTGTTGGTGAAGCGGTTAACACACATGGTTTTCATCCATGCATGCACGGGTTCGATCCCCGTACAGACTGCCATTTTATGGAAGATTAGCTCAGTTGGGAGAGCGTCGCCCTTACAAGGCGAATGTCATGGGTTCGAGTCCCTTATCTTCCACCACGCCGTCTTAGCTCAGTTGGTAGAGCAACTGACTTGTAATCAGTAGGTCGTAGGTTCGAGTCCTATAGACGGCACCATATGCGAAGGCATATTTTTTTTATTTTTATATAAATATTTATTTTGCACGAATGGTGAAATTGGCAGACACGCTAGATTTAGGCTCTAGTGCCTCCGGCATGAGGGTTCGAGTCCCTCTTCGTGCACCATTGACTAAGACTCCAATCGGAGTTTTTTTAATACTTTTTTTAAATAAAAAAACAACAAAAAAGGTAAAAATATATTAGATAAAAAATGATGAATAACGTTATTTTACAAGGCAAAAAAGTTAAAAAATATTATTGTATTTATTTTTTAGGGTTATAATTAAAAAGTAAAAAATACCTCAATTTAAATTACATTATAATAATTATTTCCGTAGATAAAAAATAGGAGAAGTATGACACCTACAAAAATTATCCCCTTAGGTGGAGTGCAGGAAATCGGAAAAGCATCATTATTGGTTGAACATGACAATCATATTTTTATTATTGATGCTGGTATAAAGTTCGCTGACACATTCACTACAGGAATTAAAGGTATAATACCTAATTATGATTATTTAAATAATCCTGACAAAAAAATTGAAGGATTGTTTATTACTCACGGTCATGAAGATCACATAGGTGGAGTTGTATATTTAGTAAAACAAACACCACTTAAAAAAATATTTGCGCCTAGAATAGCTATTCAATATTTAAAATCAAAATTTGAAGAACACAAAATTACTAAAAAAATAGAATTTATCGAAATAGATAAAAAAGATAAATATTATTTTGGTCAAAATAAATGTTGCATGGCTGATTTTTGAACAGCACAACACTCTATCCCGGATGCTTTTGGGGTTTTGATTCACACACCTGATGGTAAATTGATGTGTACAGGTGATTTTAGATTTGACTATACACCTATTGGTAACTACACAGACTTTGCGAGATTAGATCAAATTGGTAAAGATGGTTTAACTGTTTTACTTAGTGATTCAACAAATGCTATGCGTCCATATCACTCACCAAGCGAAAGCGACATTGTCACAGATATTGAAAAGCATATGCAAAATGCTAAAAGAAAAATTATAATTACAGCTTTCGCTTCTAATTTAACACGTGTTAAAGTGATGATTGATATTGCTGTTAAGATGAATAAGAAAATTCTTGTATTTGGTCGTTCAATGATTCAAGGAATTAAAATTGGACGTAAATTAGGCTACATTGATGTACCACAAGAAGTTTTTGCTGATAAAAAACAACTTTCTCAAATCAAAGAAAGTGATTTAGTTATTTTGACTACAGGTAGTCAAGGAGAACAATTAGCTGCTCTTTCAAGAATGAGTTATGGTAAGCACCCATCTGTAAAAATTAATAAAGGTGATGTTGTTATTTTTTCTTCAAGTCCTATTCCTGGTAACAGAATGACAATTGAATTATTGATTAACCGTTTATATAAACTTGGTGCTATTATCAAGGAAAATGGACCAGATGGTTACTTACACACTTCAGGTCACGCATATAAACATGAACATGATAAAGTTTTTCAATTAACCAAACCTAAATACTTTTTACCTTACCATGGTGAATATAGAATGTCTGTGGTTCATGGACAAAGCGCAATTAGAAATGGTGTAGACCCTAAAAACGTTATTATCCCTGAATTAGGAAAAGTTTATTTAATGGATAAGGGCGAAGTAAAGGTAACAAACCAAAAAATTGACTTTGGTCCTGTATATATTGATGGTACTAATGTTTTAAAAACAACATCAACACAAATATATGAGAGGTCAAAACTAGCAAATAGTGGTTTTGTAAATATCGTAATTATAATTGATGTTAAAAATAACTCTATTCTCGGAAGACCTCAATTAGTTAGTCGTGGTGCTTTTTATGTTAAAAATTCTGGTGAATTAATTGATGAAAGTAAAAGAATAGCGCACGGTGCTGCTTTACATTACATTAAAAATACACCAAATTGAAATGTTAATGTTTTAGAAAAAATGATTATCGATCGTCTTTCTAATTTATATCATAAACAAAAAAGAAGAGATCCAGTGATTATCCCAACTATTGTTTTGATTAACGATAAAAAAGATAAAAAAGTAGCTTGAAAAGTTCAATTTCAAGGGGATTCTAAAAAAGATAATACTTCTTTAGATATAGAAAAAATTAAAAACAATAAACGAACACGTATTCCTAATGATGTTAAAAAAATTGTAAAAGACTTAGAAAAACATGTTTTCAAAAAAGATGATATTTACGAAATAATAGACGAAGACGATGAAGAATAATAAAAAAACTAGAAATGTAACAGTTCTAGTTTTTTTTATACATTTAAAACCTTAAACTCAGGCTTATAAACTCCTTTAATCCCTACTTTCATAACAGTATATGGATCAAGATCGTGGTTAGGAATTTCGTATATTAGGCTCATTTTTTTAATTTTGGTTAAATGATAAACATTTAAACAGTCAAAAAATGTTTTTTGGTTGCATAAATTCTGTGTTATATCTTTACTTATAACAACCATTTTTAAATTTGTATTATTTAACAAATACATCACTGGTTTACTTATTTTTTGTACGTATAAGGCTGTGAAAGTTCCGCTTTCGCGAAGTAAATTGATTCTATTTTTAAGCTCATCATAATAAACTAAATCACTAAAAGCATAAACTAAATAAGTAACATTTTTATAACAATCTTCAGGTTTAAGTGTTAAATAATTTTCTTGTGATATTTGAATAACTACTTTTTCATTGTTAGCTATTTCTGCTTGTGAATTTTCTAATATGGCTTTATTTCAGTTATTTTCGTATTGATGAACTAAGTAAGGTATTCTGTAAAAAAAGTTTAGATCTTCTTTTTGCATACCGTTGATTCAAGTAGATGGGAAAAATGTGTTTGTTGGATGTTTAGAACGATAATTTACTAATCTGTTTTTAACAATACTATAATTACCAAAATTATTTTTGTCAATAAACTCATTGAGTTTGTTAATAAAATTCTGAATTTTCTCTTGCTCTTCTAAAGAATCATTATAAGAAGAATAAGTTTTAATATCATTGTTATTTTTTAAGTTATACAAAGTATATTTACATTTATTTAAAAGTTCGTCAAAACTATCTAAATCACTAATTCTATTGAAATTTACTAAACTGATTTTATCTATGAAACCATCAAAAAGTGAGTTTTTATTAATCCACTCAATTTTATTTACTATCTCTTTCATTTTTCTTTTAGATGGTTTGTTTAAAATCAAAATAATAATTCCATCCCTAAAAAAATAACTAATTTTTTTAGCTTTTAAATTAAAGCTCTTTAAAAATGTATCTAATTCATTTTGATTAAAAGTATGAGCAAAAAAGTATGGATTTACTAATATATTAATTGAAATATATGGACCTTTTAGAAACTTCTGAAAATTGGTGTTTGTTTCGTTAGCAAAACACGAAAGATTAATTTCACGTTTTTGTTCAATTACTTTTCAGCTAATATTGCAAATATAAATTTGGTTATTTTGTGGCGTTACTTTTAAAAAGTATTGAGTATTAGCTAATCTTTTATTCCTTACATCTAACTTAAAAAGCATTCTTTCAACAAAAGATAAATTTTTATATATAAATTCCTTATTAGGACTGAAGCGGAATTCACTTTTATACTCCATTTGTTTTAAGAAATAATCTTTTAGCTCCTTGGAAAGCTTTTTATCAAAAAAGTTTAAAAAATCGTTCAATTCTATGTAATTAAATGTTTCGAATTTGCTTTTTTTATTGTCGAATAAAGTTGAAAAATAATCATCTTTTTTGGTTAAACGCAAAACTCTTTTGTTAATTGTGTCAACTTTGAAAATGATTAATCCTCTTGAAGTTCTAGCACCTAGAAGATAGACTAAAAATATTGTTAGCGCTAGAAAAATTACCATTAAAAAAACTACTAATGATGAAACTAATCAAAGTACCATTATTTAGAAATTACCTTTATTGCTGGGTGGTTTTTACGAAGTGTTCTTTCTTTACCGTCTCTTATAAAACTTACTAAAATGTCAGAACCTATAACTTTTAAAACGGTTCCTTCACCAAAAATAGTATGAGACACAACATCTCCAGCAATTATATCGTCGTTAGTAATTGAAAGCTCTTCATCATTTTCATTAATGGCATTTGGTTGAACAATGATAAACTTATCTAAATCTATTCCCATTTCTTCAATAAAACGAGATGGTTCTTTTTCGATATTTGTACCTATTAAATAACCACGCGAATCACTTATAAATAATCTTTGTTTTGCTCTAGTGATAGCCACATAAGCCAATCTTCTTTCTTCTTCTAATCAAGAATTATCACGAGGATCTTTAAAACCTTTGTGGCTTGGGAAGATTTTTTCTGACATGCCTACAACAAAAACATTGTCAAATTCTAATCCTTTTGATGAGTGAACTGTCATTAATGACACATAATTAGTGAAATTATCATATTCATCCCCAGCACTTAAAAGCGACACCATTTCTAAATAATCGCTAACACCTTTATCTGGATTTTTCTCTTCTCATGTTTCAATTGATCTAAGAAGTTCTTTGACATTTTCAACTGCTGTTCCACGTAGATTAGATTTGTCTTCTATATCTTTCATAAAGCCAATTTCGTCTAAAAAATTCTTAAGAACAACTGAGATTTTAAATTCTTTTAAGGCTTTTTTGTACTTAATAACAGTTTTTAAAAATGGATACAAACTCTTAACAATTACGCTTTCGGGGATTGGTAGTTTTTTGATGTTTTTAACACACGCTGCATAAAGAGTCATATTGACTTCGTTGGCATATTTTTTAAGTGCATTTAAAGTTACAGCCCCTATACCTCTAGAAGGTACATTAATAATTCTTTCAAAAGAAATATCGCTTCCATCATATAAAACACGTAAAAAAGCTAAGGCATCTTTGATTTCACTTCTTTGATAAAATTTAACACCGTTAAAAATCTTGTGATTGATGTTTTCGTTGATTAATGCCTCTTCTAAAGCTTGTGAATATCAATTACTCCGATAAAGAATGGCAATATTTTTAAGTTGTATTTTTTGCTTTTTAAGTTCATTAATTTTTTGAACTACTCATCTAGCTTCCGCTTCCATATTAAAAGCGTGGAAAAATTCAATTTCTAATCCTTCTGGATTTGGGGTGTGTAGGTCTTTGTTAAATCTGTTGTGGTTATTTTGAATTAATTTATTCGCCGCTCTTAAAATAGTTTTTGTAGAACGATAGTTAGTGTCTAAAACAATTGTTTTAGAATTAGGATAATCATTTTCGAAATTTAAAATTAAATCAACGTCTGCCCCTCTTCAGTGATAAATAGTCTGGTCAGGATCACCAACAATAGTTAAGTGTGTATTAGGGCCTACAAGGGTTTTAATTATTTTGTATTGTAAATATGAAGTATCTTGAAACTCATCAACCAAAACAAATTGAAATTTTTTAGATCATTTATCTCTAATTTCTTCATTAGTAGAAAATAATTCTTCAACTTTAATAATCAAATCATCAAAATCTAAAATTTCTTTACGTTTTAATTCGCGATTATATAATGCATAAATTTTAGGAATGGTTTCATTATCTTCATCATTTTTTAAGTTATATGCCATTTCTTTAGGAGAATATTTGTTGTTTTTAGCTCAAGAAATGTAACGAATCATTGCTGAATAAGATATTTGACTTTGAGATATTTCTAATTTTTTGAAAATCTCTTGCAAAAGCATCTTTTTGTCTGTTTCGTCGATAATTTGGAAATCAGACTTAATTTTGAGATTTTTGGCCTCAATTCTTAAAATTTCTGCACATAAAGAGTGAAAAGTTTTAATTTTAAGCTCACTTGTTAAATCGCCACAATATTGTCTAATTCTCTCGCTCATTTCGTTACAAGCTTTATTTGTAAATGTTACGGCTAAAATATCATGAGGTGGTATTGCCAAATCATTAATAAGATAAGCCACCTTACGAGTTAAAACTTTTGTTTTACCACTTCCGGCTCCCGCAATAATTCTTAAATTACTTTTAAAATACTGAACCGCTTCCTTTTGATGATCATTAAGATCATCCAAAAGTGATATATTTTGCATTTTAATATCCATTATTCTTCCCCTTTTTTAATTACGTGAATTTTTTTTAAATTCACAAGTATTGGCATAAGTTGATATTCTTTGATCTCATCTACAAAAACTTGTTTGATATTTACGCTTCTGGTATCGCTTATTAAATCAAATAAACCTAATTTTCTTTTGCTAAAGATGATAAAAAGATAATTAGCAAAAGTAGAAATGATAAAAATAGCAAATAAAGTTGAACTTAAGCTGTATAAAATTTGTTGTGTTTTTGTGAAATTTTCGCTGATTTTAGCAATTGAATTTTTTGTAATTTGATTATTTAAATTTGGAATTATCTCAAGCGCCTCTTGATTAAAAAAACTCATCAAAATTAAAAACGGGACTATAACACACACAAGCGCAAAACTTTGCCTTTTTAAAAGTGATTTTAGTGTTATATCATCTGAATTTGACTTAACTATTTTGATGCGCATTAATAGATAACCTAATGTTGAACCCTTTAAAATTCAAGCCCACAAAAGATAATAAAATAATAATCAAGTTATATTAATTATAAAAAAACCTAAATAATAACCTTTTGTTAAAGTGTTGTTGGCGACTTTTTGATTAATAAAAAGAAAATACATCAACAAAATAAAACCAAATGTTAACAAAGAATCAATTAAGTTTGCTGTTATTCTTCTTCAAAAAGAAGTGTTTTGATATTTATACATTTTTATTCCAATTCTTGTAAAATATCATCTCATTCAGAAACATCTAAACGTTTTTTAATTAATGATGTTTCTTTGTTGTCTTTTAGCATATAAATATTTGTTTCTTTAAAAATTTTAAAAGCTTCTGTTGTTTCTACCTTTTTGATAATATCATCTAATTTAGAAATTATTTTTTCTCCACGCCTTTGTTCTAAAATTTTGTGGTTGAAAATATATTGCTTATTAAAAACAAAAGTTCCCTTTAATAATCCAGGTAAAAATAACTTCATAAAATAAGCTCTTAAATAATCAAATTCATAAGTCACTTTTTGCGAATGTAACTTGAACACAGGATCAATGGCGTTAAATGAAGTTAAAAAACCTTGTGGGTTTAATCAAGTTTCTAAATCAAAATATTCTCTTTTAAGTCTTTGATCATAATACATGTATTTTTTGGCATTTAATAATAATAAATAATTTAACTCAATTGCAAATTTATTGTCTGTGCTTGAAGAACTAGTTTTATGTTTTTCAAGTTTTTTTACTAATGATTTTTTGAAAATTTTGTTAAAAATAAATGGGAAACTATAAGCAATAACTTCTGGGTTATTGGCAATTTTGACTGGCTCACTTAAGTTAATTCTAGCTTTTGGTTTTCATCTTATTGATCCAACAAATCTAGGTTTAAATTCTAAAATATCTACGTCATATCTGCTAGCTACTTCTCCCATACGACTGATGTAATATTTTCTTAATGAAGTATCTGAGTTAATAATTGTAACGTAATCACCCTTACAAATTCTAAAGGCACTGATAATGTTAAACTGCTGTGATTGCCTTTTTGAGTTATAAATAATTTTTAATCTACTACCAAAAAAGTTAGAAAATTCACTAATTACAGAAATGGTTTTTTTATTATTCGAACTTTTATTAAGAGTTAAAATAATCTCAAAATCTTGATTATCTTGATCTTTTAAATCATTCAAAAAACTTCTTACGTCTCTAGCGTATTCAGTTACAGATGAGATAATACTTAATTTCATTTTAACCCCTTTTAAAAATAAATATAGTATATATTAATTTTATCATATTAAACCTCTCCCAAAACATATATGTTAGCTTAGCAACCCTAAAAAATCAAGAGATTTTTACAATAAAAACACAACTTTTGTTGTGTTTTTAATCGATTTTATTACATTCTTATATTACCTGAAGTACGTGGATAAGGGATAACATCACGTATGTTATCAACGCCTGTTACATACATAACTAATCTTTCAAACCCTAATCCAAATCCTGCGCTACCACAGTCTCCGAAGTTTCTAAGATCTAAATATCATTGTAAATCTTCTTGAGAAATATTTAATTCTTTGATTCTTTTTAAAAGCTTATTATAATCAGCTTCTCTTTGACTTCCACCAATTAACTCTCCTATACCCGGAACTAATAAGTCAAAAGCCGCAACTGTTTTTTGATCGTCGTTTTGGTACATGTAAAAGGCTTTGAAGTCTTTAGGGAAGTTAATAACAGCGACAGGACCATTAAACAATTCTTCAGCTAAATATCTTTCATGCTCTGTACCTAAATCAAGACCAAATTTAATATCTTGGTTTTCAAAACGTGATTTTACTTTTTCTAATTCTTTAATAGCATCTTGATAATCAATTACATTTAAGTCTTTATTCAAGAATAATTCTAATTTGTTAATTAAATTTTTATCAACGTTATTTAATAAAAAGTCAAATTCAAAAGGATGTTTTGCGATTGTATTTCTAATTACGACTTTTAACATATCATCAGCTAAGTGCATAACATCTTTTAAATCATAAAAAGCAATTTCTGGTTCTAACATTCAAAATTCTGCAGCATGTTTTTTAGTATTACTTCTTTCAGCTCTAAAAGTTGGCGCAAATGTGTAAACTTTATTCATACCAATTGCATAACTTTCAGCGTGTAATTGTCCAGTAACACCTAAAGTAGCTTTTTTATCTTTTCCAAAGAATTCGTCTTTTGAACCATCATTTACGTTGAAAGTTTCACCAGCGCCTTCACCATCATTTGAAGTAATAATTGGGCTGTTCATGTAATAGTATCCTCTTGTCATGAAATAACGGTGTAATTCTTGAGCTAAAGTACTTCTAATTAACATAACACATTTTAATATATTTGTTCTGTGACGAATATGTGGTAATTCTCTTAGTGTTTCAAGTGAAATTTCTTGATTTTGAATTGGAAAATCAACTGTATTTTTAAGTAATTTAAAATTTGAAGCAACTAATTCAATTGGTTGTTTGGCCTCTGGTGTGGCCTTAAGTGTTCCTTCAATTTCTACAGCAGCTCCGATTTTAACTGTATCTAATAAATCAAAATCAAAATTTTCACCTTTGATCACAACTTGTAGGTTAGCAACTGTGCTTCCATCATTAATATTAATAAAACGCATTTTTTTATTTCCTCTGTTTGAAGAAACTCATGCTTTTATTTTGAAATTATTTCATTGGTCATAGTATTGAGGTTTTAGTAAAATCGCTTTAATTGTGTGCATATTTTCTCCTTAAATATAACTAAAACAATTATATTAAAATTAACAAAACTTAAGAATAATGATTAATCAAAAATAAATTATTTTTAAGTTTTGTTAATAACTAAAAATTATTAAGGTATTTTTTAAGTCAGTAAAAAATAAATTTTTTCAAAAAAGACAAAAATATTAATAAACACTTAAGAAAAATGTAAGTGGAATAAATAACATATTTATTATAAAAAATTCCTATTTTTATAAAAAAATATTTATCATTATTTATAATTAAGAAGCTTTTAAACGCTATTTTAAAGGGGAAAACATGTTCAAAAAGATTTTTGATAAATTATTACATAGAAATAAAATTGAAGTTGATCAATATATTAGAGAAGTTGTTAAAGCCCTTGGTGGAATTAACAACATTTATGGGTTTAACAACGGTGCCACAAGATTGCGTTACGATGTTGTTGATAGTTCTTTAGTCGATAAAACAGAATTAAAAAACTTAGGTGCATCAGAAGTTTTAATTTTAGGAAAAAGCTATGTTGAAGTTAAATTCGGTGAAAACTCTGAAGCTATTAACTTAAAAATTAGAGAAGCTGCCCCAGAATTAAAAAAAGAATATTCAAAAACTATCAAGACAAAACAAGGTAATTTAGCTCCTAAAGAAGTAATTTTAAAGGCCTCTCAAGAGTTTCAAGAACAAGTAAATGAAGTTGAAATTTTTGCACCTTGCTCAGGTAAAGTTCTTGATTTAGCTTCTTTAAATGATGGTGTATTCAGTGAGAAAATGTTAGGTGAAGGATTCGTTGTAGATATTTCTAATTATGATACAGTTATTGTAAATTCACCTATTGATGCTAAAGTATCGATGATATGACCAAGTAAACACGCATATGGTTTAAAAGACAAAAATGGTTTAGAAATTTTAATTCATATTGGTATTAACACAACCAAAATGAATGGTTTAGGTTTTGAAAGTTATGTTACACTAAATCAATCAATAAAGAAAAATCAACCATTAGCAAAAGTTGATGTTAAAAAAATTAAAGAATCTGGATATAATCCAAATGTTATTGTTGTTTTAACAAATGATTCTAAATTTAAAAAATTCGAAAACATCCCATCTGAAGCTGTTTTTGAAGAAAAATTAACTATCGCCAAAAGAAATTAAGTAAAGAAAAATTAACATCTCAAAGATGTTAATTTTTTCTTTTTTATTCTTTTTCTACGTATAGTTTAAATTCTGTATCTAAATGTGGTTCAAGTAATTTTTTGTCTTCGTCAGGCATATCAGCACTTCCTGAGATTTTATATTTAGCTACAATTTTATCATCTTCAATATATAATCTAAAGTATCTTTGGTTACCTGATGCATTAGCATCTTTAAGAAGTAATTTTTTATGAATATCTCATAAATTTTTATCCTCATCACTTAATTCAGAATTTATAGTTTCGGTTAATGAATATAATGACCTTTTACCTTTTGTGACTTTTTTTGTAGCACTGTGAATTTCTAAAGCATATATATCTGATTTTTTTGCTGTAGCTTGCTTACTCATGTTATCTGATATTTTTTGTTTTAGCTCATCATATTTTTCTGGTTCAGAAAGTGTAACTTTTAATAAAGTTGTATTTTGAGCTAATTTTAATAATTTATCAAAAGATTTTTTATTAGGATTTGAGTCTTCAGCATCGGCTGTGTTCGGTTCATCTGTATTATCTGAACTTAAATCTTCACTTTGCATTTGTGATTCATTAAGAGTATTTTCGTTGTTTTCTGAGTGTTCTTGTGAATCAGTTTCAGGAGTATTAACAGAGGAAGCTTCTGAATCTTTAGATTCAGCGCTTGAATGAGATGCTTGATCTGAATTTGTTGCAGAGGATTCATCTAAATTTGGTTGAGATGTTGCCTCAGAATTATGGTTAACTTCTCCAGTCATAGCAGTAGACGAAGAAGAGTCTGTATTGTCTTTTAAATTAACCTCTTCTTCATTTTGGGTTCCTGATACTTCTGATGTTTTTTCAGGACCAGCTTCAGATGAAACTTCTTCAGAATTTTGATCTTCAGTTACAGTCGGAGACGCATCAGCTTTAGTATTTGTTTCTTGTGTGTCAGTTTTTGGTGTTTCTTCTGCTGTAGCGGAAGTGTCGCCAGTTGTGGATGGTTCATTTACTTCTGATGTTTTTTCGGTTTCAACTTCAGATGAAACTCCTTGAGAATTATGTTCTTCTGCTACAGTTGGAGAGGCATCGGCGTTAGTATTTGTTTCTTGTGTGTCAGTTTTTGGTGCTTCTTCTGCTGTAGCGGAAGTTTCGGAAGCCGCAGATGGTTCATTTACTTCTGATGCAGAAGTTGGATTTGAAGTTTGATTATCTGTTTCTGGTGTTTGATTTTCGCTATCAGTTGTTGTTTTAGGATCTGATTCTGGATTTACGTTATTATCAACATTATCGTTTGAGCTATCATTGTTTTCTGATGATGGAGTAGATTCTTCTGAAACTGTATTTGTAGATGTGGATGTAGACTCTGCTCCAGAATTTCCACCATCCACTTCTTTTTCTTGTGGGTTTTCTTCAGAAGTTACTTTATCAACAGGAATTTCTTCTAAATTAACAGTACTCTTAGCATCAGTTTCGGAAATAATAGGGTTTTGACCGGTAATATATTTTGCTAATTTGTAAGTTAAAATTAATTCATTATTTATTACTTCGTAACTAATTTTGGTGCTAATACTTAAGGCTTTATTTTTGTTCTTATATGTAGGGTTATCAGAATTAGCTAACTGATATCCATCCCCTAATTCTTTAACTGCGGAAGCTGATAAAATTACATTTTGTTTATTTTCATTTTTTCAATTTGGTGTAGCCTTTTCTGAGTAAATTATGTTTCCTGATTTGTAATCGTATCAGAAGAATTTTTTAGCTTCAATAGCTTTTTTTAATTTTTCTTTATCAACTATCTTTACTACATTATTTAATGTTTTTATTTTTTCATTAACATCATTTAATTGTTCTTGATTTGCTTGAGAAGCTGGTTTTGGAGTTTCTGTATTTTTTGGTTTTTCAGAAGGTTTAGATTCTTTTTGCTTAATTTTGCCTTCAGGAATTTCAATTTCTAAATTGTATTGATAGTCTTTATCTCTATAAGAATATTTAACAGTTAATGTTAATATTCTAGTTTCTTTATTGTACTCAAAAGGAAAATCTAAATATAGGCTTTTTTTAATTTTCCCTAGTTTTAAGAATTTATCTTTCATACCTTCTTTGAAGGTAAAGGCAATATTATTTTTGAATAACAAACCTCTATCTTTATTGTAATAAAATCTTAAGGCTTGATATTTACCTAAAGCATTAGATACAGATTCGTAAATAGCTTCTTTATTTCCTAAAATAAATAAATTTTGCGCATCATAAGGTTCAGGAATAACTTTAACAACATTTTCTTGGTTTAAAATTATGTTGTTGTCTTTATTTTCTAAAATATAATCTTCAGGAACGTATTTAGATAGATCAATTGTTTCAGAGTCATCGTTGTTTTTCACGACAGTGACAGTATCTAATGTTTTACCATTCTCTTTAAAAATTAATTTTGTTATAGATTTAGGTGTATCTAACTGAACAATAATTACACCACCTGGTGTATTTTTGGTTTGTGATACAAATAAATAATTATCAAATAAATGATTTTTTGCATCAAAAATTGAATTTTCAGGCAATTCTAAAACTTGTTTTTTAATTTCCTTCGAAAATAAACGATATACAACTGTTGTTGTGATATTTGAGACTTTACTTGATTCAGATGTAGCTTCTGTTTCTTTTGGTTTTGTTTGTTCGTCTTGAGTTTCAGATACCTCTGATGTTTTTTTAGACTCATCAGTAGATGGAACATCTTGAGGTTGTGAAGATTCAGAGTTAGTTTGTGGTTTTGGATCTTCTGCTACAGTTGAAGATGTGTCAGTGTTAGTATTTGTTTCTTGTGTGTCAGTTTTTGGCGCTTCTTCTGTTGTAGTAGAAGTTTCGCCGGCTGTAGATGTTTCGTTGGTTGGAGTTGGTTTTGAATTTTCACCACCAGTTGCTGGCGTTGAGTCTTGATTTGTTGAAGTTGGTTTAGAAGTTGGTGTGTTTGTTGATGGTGTTGAAGATTCGTTTCCTGGGTTAGTTGTTGAACCTTCATTAGTAGGTGTTGGTGTTGAAGTTTCATTTCCTGGATTTGGTGCAGGAGTTTCTGGTGTTGGGTTTGGTTTGTTGTTTTCTTCTTTTTGGGCACATGAAACAGCACTAATGCCAATTAATGCTGTTGTGGCTAAAGTGGATGAAATAATAATAAATTTGTTTTTTAATGCTTTTCTCATAACTTGATTTTACAAAATAAAATTAAGCAGTTGTATTATTTTCCACATTGTTCTATATTTGTGTAAAGATTTTTGTTTTTAAAAATATTTTATATTTTTCGAAATAAAAAAAGATGCTTTGCATCTTTTGTAATTTATATTAATTTAAACCTTCTACAGTTAATTCAGTTGAAGCTGATAAATTAGAAATTTCTGGATTAGATCCTTTGATATATTTAGCTAATTTATAAGTTAAAATAAGTTTATCACCTTTTACTTCATAACTTAATTTTGTACTTATATTTTTAAATTTTTGACCTTCTTTGATATATGTAGGGTTCTCAGAATTAGCTAATTGGTATCCGTTACCTAATTCTTTAACTGAGGAAGCTGATAAAATTACGTTATCTTTATCAGTTCCTTCTTTTCAACTTGGTGTTTCGCCTTCTGAGTAAATTATATTACCTGTAAAACGATCGTATCAAAAGTTCTTTTTCTCTTTAATAGCTTTTAATAATAACTCTTTATTTGTTATTGTTACTATACCATTTAATTCTTTCGCTTTTTGATCTAATTCTGATAATTGTTCTTGTGGAGTTGAAGTTGTTGTTTCTGGTGTAGTTGTAGTGGTTGATGTTGTTGAACCTTCATTAGTTGGTGTTGGTGTTGAAGTTTCATTTCCTGGGTTGGTTGTTGAACCTTCATTAGTTGGTGTTGTTGTTGAAGTTTCGCTTCCTGGATTTGGCGCAGGAGTTTCTGGCGTTGGGTTTGGTTTGTTGTTTTCTTCTTTTTGGGCACATGAAACGGCGCTAAATGCAAAAACTGATGCCGCAGCAAGTGTTGATGTTAATATAATAAATTTGTTTTTTAATATTTTTTTCATATTTTAATTCTATAAGAAAAAATAAAAAATTGGCAAATTTCCACATTTTTGTGATTATTCAAATTTTTAGCCAATATCTAAAGTGTTAATAAATAAACAAAAAAGATGCTGAGCATCTTTTTTTATCTTCTTGATATTTGTTGTGGAAGGTCATTTCTAGGGGGTTTATAGATATCGTATGCATATTGTAAATCATATTTGTATAAACTACTTACACCACCAACACGACTTATTTCTCAGTATGTGTCAACTTCCATTAAAGGCACAACTGGCGCAGCATCTCTAATTATTTTTTCAAAAGCAGCAACTATTTCAATAATTTTGTTTTCGTCAAAGCCTTGCTCAATTTCTTCAGGGGTAAATTGTTGAGAGAAGAAACTTGAATATCTTTGAATATATTCAATTTGTGTTTCATTATCTTTTTTATAAGAAAGTTCTTTAACTTTGTTTCATATTTGCGGTTCAATCTCAAGTCTCAATCTTGTTTGTTCTTCGTCTAAAGAAACTAATTTATTTTCTTTAAGATCTTGTTCTTGGTTTAAATTGTCAAAATATTTTGCGTAAGTAAATCCACCTGAAGGGTTATCTTTAAATCCGATATTTTTGCTTTCGTTTGGAATAATTCCATCCTCAACGAAAAAGGCTTTAATATAACTGTCAATATTTTGACCAAAAGTATCAAAGTTTCTATAAGCGATATCAAAATCACCTGTTTCCACTGTTGCGTTGTATGTATTTTCAGGTAAAGCTTTTAAATCTAAATCAATATATCCATCAAAAAGTGTATTAAGTGCATTTTTAAGTGCCAACCCAACATTTTTTTGCTCCTCAATAGAGTTGTAAACATATTTTAATTCGACTTTTTTAAGATTTGGGTGTTTTTGTTTAAAAATATCTAAATAATGTTTAGCTACTTCTGGTAAATAAGCTTGATCATTTCTGTTAGTAGCTTCAAATTTATATTGTTTTGATAAGTGATCTACATAATCATAATTTTGAAGTGGTACTTTTATTTTTGAATCACCTTTTACATTTGTAAATTGATTTTGGAACCCAAATTCAATTGCTGTACCGTTATTTTTGTGAGCGTTTCCAAAGGCTGTTCATGTTATTACTGGATAAGAGTTATTTCAACCTGAATTAAATAACATAATTGTTCTATTTATAGCATAATAAATAGCGTTTCTTAAATCTTTGTCATTAATATAGCTATCTTTGTTTGTTTGTTTATCGAGATTAAACATAAATCCCAAAGTACCAAAACCTGTACCTTTATTCATTAATTTTTTATACTCAGGTATAGCTCAGTAGCTTCTTTGTTGTGTTGAAGGTATTCTGGCTTTTGAGATGTATCCATCTTTAAACATTGTACTTTCGGCGTTGGCTTCATCATTAAAGTAGATTTTGATAGTATTAGGAATAACCTTAGAAACATTGTAATAATCGTTATTTTTTTCTAAAGTCATACCACCTTGCCCACCTAAAACTAAATCAGTAATTTTAAATGGACCAGCAGTTAAAAATTTATCAGAATTGTTTCCGAATGTTTTTAATCCACCGACACTATTTTCCACAAAAGACCTATTTACAGGCAATAAAGTATCTGTCATATCTCTTATTATTTCAGATAGACTTTTTGGGTTGGATGATTCATATTCAATTCTTATTTCGTATTCATCTCTAGGTAAAAGTACATACTTACCTACAGCTCTAGCCTCTTCAATTTCTTGGAAACCTTTTGGTGTGATTTTAGAAAAATCAAATTTTTGTTTTGGATCAACATATGGATTTTTTCTAATTTTCATTTCTTTAATTTCGCCATTATTATCTTTGTAAAAGATATTAGCAACATCTAAATCACTTCTAAAATTCTCATTTTCTTTTAAAGTGAGCATATTATAAAAGTCTTTATTAGAAATATTAAAATATAATCTTCCTGAATAAAGTCCTACACCTAAGGCTGCTTCTCTAATTTTTTTAACATCTTCTAAATCATTTTCGTTTTCGCTAGCTCATAAGAATTCATTTGATAAATCTTCATTAGTATTAGGATCTTTAAGCTCTATGTCATAGATATATTGGCCATTTTCATCTTTTTTGAACTTAGGGTATCCTCATGGGTTTGTGTATGCTTTTTGATGCTTTTTAAGATAATCATTTTGAGCTGTAATAAACTCTTTAAATCCTTTGATGTCACGACGATCAATTAATATTTGTTTTTGACTTCCTGAGTTGTTGTCACCAATGTAGTGAATATAATCGATATAATCGTCAGCAGTTATAGAATCTCCATTACTTCAACGACTACTTCCATCATTTAAGGTAGCACTTCAAGTGGCGTATCTGTCATTTGCTAATCTTAAACCTCTTAAATTTTGTGCAGAAACTGGGTTTGATGTTAAAGTACCAGAAGCGTAGTTAAAATCCGAAAAAGAGTAAAACGAATTACTTAAAGAATTTTCTCCTTCGATTTTTCCGCTATTGATATACTCATCAATACCTTGATTATTACCTGTGGAATATACACCAAAAGTTACTGGTCTAGTTGGAAATAAAGATTTTAAATCTTGATTGGGTCCTTGTTTTAAAATCGGATCTACTAAACTAGGGACAACTGTATCAGTTGAACTATATAGAACATAATTAAGCGAACTTAAAGGAGCGGCTGTTAAACCTAAATCATAATTAGTTTCTTTTAATTTGATTCCATTATCATCATTTTTTATTTTTTGTTCAGAGTGTTGCGCACTACATGCAATTAATGTAGGTGTTAAAAATAGTGATGGAATCAAAAGTGAGACTTTTTTAATTATTTTCATGGTTGCTCCTTATTTACTTAATTTGAAGTTTGGTTTGAATTTGTTGAAGCATCTAAGGCTTCTTTTTGCTTTTTATATTCTTTTAGTTTGTTTCTTAAAAATAATGAGAACATATCTAACTCTTCAGAACTAGAGGCAAAAGTATAAGCTGGAATTTTGTCTAATTCTTCTTCAGATAATAGATTCTTTTGTGAATCAAGATATTTTAGCGCACCTTCTTTGTAACCGGCTAAAATTCAATTATATGTTTCAGCAGTTTTTAAAATTTCTGCTTTAAGTGCACTATATTTTTCTTCAGTTAAAGAGTTGGCAAAATCTTGAATATCGTTAATAAATTGTTGCACAGGAACAACTCTTTTTAAAACGCTGACTTTTTGCCCGTCATTAATATTACCTAGAAAAATAGATGGAGATCTTAATTCTCTAACTTTTTGAGAACTTAAAAAGTTAGCATTATTTAATTTTGCTGAAGCTAGTGATTGTAATGAACTGTAAATAATGTTTGCAGAACCTGAAATTTCAGCCATATTACTAATTAATGTTGTTAAAGAGACTTTTGAGTCAGGTGATATTAATAAAAATTCATTCAATCTGTTGTTTAATCTTAAAATTAAATTTCTTACTACTTGGATACGTTGGATGATATTTTCGTTTAATTCTGGCGTTTGTTCAAGTTTATCAAGTTCTTCACTTAATTTATCGGCTCATTGCTTACGAACTTCAAAAAATTGTGCTACAGATTTTAATTTCGAATAATCAACTAATTTTTCAACTAATCTTCTGTTTGATATTCTTTCTATATTGAAAACTGTCGATTGATAAAAAGGTAATAATATATTTCTAGTAACTGAATTAGTAGCGTCAGAAAGTGATTCGTTAAACGCTGATCCAGTAAAGAATTTATTTCTTAAAGCTCCGTTAGTGTATTGGAAATTATCTGATTCACTTTTGAGTTGATTAACTCTATTTGTTAATTCATTTAACGCTTGGTTAACGCTAAATAAACTATCTCCCACTAAAAGTGAAAGTTGTTCTTTATAGTTATCAATGATTTCCATAAAAACAGGATAAAACTCATCCACAGCGTTTTTATTTGAATAAACTTTGTCAAATACAACATTGTTAGCTAATTCAGGATTTAATTCAATTCTTTTTTCTTGGTTTGTGGCTAAAGTATTTGATAAGTTATTGTATGCATTAGTTAAATTAGCTACTAACTCGTCTGTAACTTGATCATTTTCTAGTTGCAATGATGCTAAAACGCTTTTAGCGTTATTTTGTTGAGCTAACAACTCATTAAATAATTGTTCAAAAACCACATTTGAAAATTTGTAATTTAACTCATTTTCAACTTTTTTAACTAGTGCATTTAACTTTTGAAGTGTTACATAATAAGAAGCTTTATTTAAATCACTATTTTTTTCTTGTTTTTTAGCTTTAAGTAAGTTTTCTACTTCTTCTTTGGCTCTTAGTTTTTGATTATCTTTAAAAACTACGTTTAGATTTCTCTTTAATTGGTTAATTGATGCTTTTAATTGTTGAATAATAACTTTTTCTTTGTTTTTGGGATCACTTTCTTCTAAAAGTGATAATGTTTCTTCGTATTCAGCTAAACTTAAAAGGTATTGATCTATTTGTTGAAGATAATCTTGCTCTAATTTTAAAATTTCAAGGCTTTCATTTAAATTTTTATACCCTTGAATTACATCTTCAGGTAAGTCACTTGAGTCTTTTGATACATTTTTTAAAGAGTTTTTAAGTTTTCCTCATGCAGTTCTGGCAAATTCTGCAGAAATTAAAGGTTCTTTTAAATTCTTTAGTAATTCTTGACTTGAATTAACTAAATTGTTAACTTGATCAAACATTGATAACTCATTATTTTGTTCAGCGTTTGTATCTGGCTCTTGTGTAGCATCTTTCTTTTGATTTTGTTTTATATTTTCACATGAAAGTGAGAATGCCGCTACAGAAGATAACACTAAAAACGAGCCTGAAATCAGAAAAATATTTTTTAATTTATTTTTTTTCATATATCCCCCTATTATTTAATTTTTAGTAAGTATTGTAAATTTGCTTTTGTTAACGAATCAAGCGTTTCTTTTTCGCTTGCACTTAAATCTTGACCGTTAATATATTTTGACCATAATTTTTGAACTATTTGAACTTGTATTCTACTGTGTTGGGTGTTATAATGAGCCCCTGGATTTAATAAACAATTACACTCAAAACTACCTTTGCTTGGATTTGAATTTAATTGTAATGTGTGTGTGTTTAAAGTATTTAAATTATCAGCTTTATTTGTTGTATTTTTGCTAGAAAAAGCGTAAATACTTAAAGTTGTTGCACTAATTGTAGCTGTAGCCAAAATCACCGAAGTAATAATTTTATGTTTTCTTTTCATATTTACCTCTTATTTCTATGTGTTAAATTGATTAAATACATCAACAATAACGCTTTGTTGGTCGTTGTGTACTTCTTTTTTAAGTCTCAATGGTGCTTGGGCGTAGGTTTTTTGGTTTTCTGTTAAGGTTTTGAGTGATCCTAAATTTGCCTCTTCGATTAGTTGTTTATTTGCATCCGCAAAAAAGATTCTATATGAACTTCCTGGTTTTAAGGTTGTGTTGTAATAATGAGAAACTAAAGTATAGTCACTAACTCAACTTGCTAAACCTTTTCTAAGTTGTTTATCTTTATCTAAGTACTCTTCGTCTTTAAGTGTGTGTTTATATTGATCGCTTGTAGCGTTAATTGGATCTTGTTTTGTAAAGTAGAATAAATTATTTGTATTTTCTACACTTACAGGAACGTATTTAACTTCCTTGGTTTGAGTATTTTCAAAGGCAATATATTTTAAGTTTTTAGATTTTTCTAAATCAAAGTAACCATAAAAACTAACTGCATCTTTATCTGAATCTCTTCATAAACCGGAGATATTTCTATCACCTACACCTAAACTTTGAATGTAATAATTTCAGTAAGCTTTAGCACGTGAGTTAATTTTTTGACCTTTTAAGTCTAAAAGTTGAATTGTTTCATCAACATAATCGTTACCAAATTCATCATACATATCTCAATTTAAGATATTTCTGTATCATCTATCTTTATATCAACCATTGTTAAATGTTCTTATTACACCAAAGTATGAGTTATTGTAATTTGATGAGTTTTCAAAATTGCTTCCCTTATCAATAACACTTGATGTTGTATTTTTTTTGTAAATTACAGATTCAACATTTAATTGTTCTTTATATAAAGGAGCTATTAAATTAACAAATGTACTTCTTAAAGCTTCATAACTGTGAGCATTATCTTTGAATTTTTGTGTTGATGTACTATCAACTATATACTCTAAACCTGTGTTTATTTCATTTATTCCACTAAGGAATTTAGGTTTGTTACCAAACTCATCAGCGCTTGGGGTGTATGTAGCTTGTAAGTAATCACGGTTAATTTGTTCAGCAAAACTATAAGCATAATCACTGAAAATATCAGCAGTGCTATTGCTTGTTTTTGTTTCAAACGCATCTTCAACGTCAGAACTTGGAGTATTTAATGAATTAAATTTACCAATTAATTTAAAATCAGCACTCCCACTTACAAAAAGATCTGGTAAGAAGAATGTTGTTTGACCATTTAAAATTTGTAGGTCATTGATGTTTAATTTTTCATAATCAATATTATGTTTTTGAGCAAAATCTTTAATGTAATTTAAGTAATTTTGTACTTTTGTTGTTTCATTTGCGTTAGGGTTAATTGTAAGTGAAGGGTGTGAAATAAATGTAATATTTGAATTTTTATCTAGAATTCATTTAACCGAATCACTTAAATCTTTTAATTTGTAACTCTTAACTAACGGAGCATAAGGGCTGTTTAAAAATCTGTTCATTAAGTCATTAGCTAAAAATTGCATATTTTCATTAACGTCTTTTGAATATAAATCTTTTAATTCTTGCAATTCGCTTGCTGAGATTTTAAATCCTTGATAATTATTTAAATATTCATTCATTTTTTGGTTATATTCTTCAATATTGAATTTTGATTTAACATAATCAATATCTCAATTTAATTTAAATTTATCATCAACATATTCAGCATTTGCCTTAGCATAATCTACACTAATAAATTCAAATACCTCTTCGACGTTATTTAAGACTTTTAAATCCTTTTCATTTTTGTTTGCAAAAGCATTAAAGAAACCTTGTTTGTAGTCACTTTCAACTGCATCTGGATTAATAATTAACTTTAATACGCTATATCTAGCAGTAGATGAGTTTTCTTTTTTAATAGGTTTATTTTGTAAATCTGCATATCAGTAAGTAGGCTTTAAAAACTCTCCGTCTGCAAACGTTTCAAAATCATCTACATAGCCAATAAGCCCCTGGAATACACTTTTAAGCCCTACGCCAAATTTTCCTAAATTGGATTCTTTGTAGTTGTTTCTAGTATCGGTAGCATTACCTTCTGAATCGTAAATAACTTTGTTAGAGTTTGTGTTAACTACATACTCATGAGTTGAGTTTAGTTTAACTCCTGCTGCCATTAATGACGAGAATCTAAGATATTGGTCAAAAATATCAGAAGGATTTCGGAAAATATAATTGTTTAGAGCAAAAAGAGGTGTCAAACTATCTCTAGAATTTTCCGCATAACGCGCGTATTTACGCACATCAGTTAAATCACCTTCGGCAAATGTAGAGATGTCAGAATTAATATTTTGTCAATAACCAAAATAACTAATAGCAAAACTTTCGGGAGTGTTTGAATATGACTTTTTGTTAAATTCAAATCCACCAGATTGTTTAATATCATCATAATTACGAGAATTAACAAAATCTCTGAAATATTCTAAAGCTCTAACGTTGTTACCGTAACTATCTAAATCTTCATCACCTAAAGCAAAACTAAATCTAGGATCATAAACATTTAATAATCAATCGTAATCAATTTTGGTTGCTGAATTATCTCACCCACCTAAGAAAAATCTTTTAACTAACAATGAATCAATACTGTTATTAAATTCATTTTCTTTAGCGATAAGAAAGTCTAAATCTTCTTTTTCTAAATATGTATTAAGCGGAACTTTAACATAATCTTTGTTTGTGTCATCTTTAACATAAATTTTTGATACATAGTTACCAACGTTTCTTGTTGATGTTAGTGGTGTAGCTTCATTAGCACCTAAGTAACTTTGGACAAATCTTTGGTTTGCCAATGTTAATGATGTCCCTAAATTTTGGACAAGATTATTATTTTGTCTATTTCTAAGTGCATATGTAATTATTAATCTTGGTGGAACAAATGCTAATGGATTTTGTGGATCAATAATAGCTTGAATATATTTAATATCCATTGAAGCTAATTCAAATTTTTCTTCTTGCGCTAGTTGTATATTAAAATCTTCTTGAGTTAAATCCAATAATGATTTATTTGCTGACTCAGGTTTAACCAAAATACGAATATTTAAATCATCCTTTTGTCATTCGAACAATTTAAATTTGTTTGTTTGTTCATCAAAAACTAAAGGATTATTAGAACCATCTTTAATTAAACCTACTAAATTTTTAATAGAAGCATCTTGAAATTTGTAATTTCCGTTTTCATCTTTAACAAAGTATTGAGCAACTCCATTAGTTCCTGGATTAAGAGTTCCTGATTCTTCATCTAAAGCGTTCAACGTGAAAATATCATATAAAGAAACTTCGTCTGCATAATTGTACATTTTCTTACGTTCTTCTAAGGCTTTTTTAAGTCCTTCGAAGTTTTGTAAAAATCTTCTTTTTGTATTATTTAAAGCGTCTGCTAATGAAGGATTATTTTTTTGTGTTCCTCAAATATCAGATTCTGTTTCATAAGCGTAAGTTCCGTCTTTAGTTAAGAAACCAAAATTTGTGAAATTACCTTTTTTATCTGAATATTCTTTATTTTCTGATTTGTTATATAAATCACTGCTTTGTCTTTTTAAGTGTGTTCTAGCACTTAAATATTTATCTAAAGCCACAGGATCATAAAAGTTATCAATAATTGTTGAAAATCTTGGGCTTTGGGAACTAACTAATACTGGGTCATATTCTAAATTACCTAAAGCTCTTGCACCTGTTAGCGTTACATGATGTCCATATTCGTGAGCTCCAACGAATTTCAAGAAATCACTTGACATACTTTTAAAGTTTGGATCACTTAACTTTAAAACAGCTCACAACCCTAAAGTATCGTTAATATCAAAACCTAAATAATCGCCATCTTCAATTTTAAATTCATAAAAACCTTGATCATTTAAAACTTTAACAACGTGTTTACCTTGTTTGTGTCTTAATAAATAAGGCATTTTTTCTTTAATATCTTCTAATAAATTTTTATATGCATCTGTATAAAGCGAATATGTTTGAATTTTATTTCCGTTTTTGTCTAATGTATCTTGATCAAGCGTAACTACATTAGGAACAAAATCATTTACATAACCTAATTGAGTTAATAACTTATCTAAAAAGTTATATTCACTTTTTGTTATTTTATCTGCCTCAAAGCTAAATTCCACATCGGCATCATCAACATTTAAAGTTAATTTTAAGGTTTTGTTTTCTTTTGATATGTCTTTTATTAAAACGCCTTCTTTATAATTGTTTTCGTCAAAATTTGAATCTTTATTTAAGATTTGAATTTTTGTGTTACCAAAATGAATATCAAAATCAGGGTTTTTCAAATTCTCCTGATTTAAAGGTAAATTGGTAGAAAAATTAACACTTTTATTTTTATATATTTCTAAATTATAAAAATCAAGGAAATGAATAAAATTTTGATCTTGGATCTCTTGTAAATCTTTTAAAGAAAATACAGTTTGTGGTGAATAATCAAATTCACTTATAAAGAAATCAAGTTTTTGATTTTCAGAATCAACCAATTCTAAATAAAGAATTGAATCACCTTCTAAATGGTAAGGGTTGTTTTCATCTCTTTTTGGTAAATCTAAATCTTTTGCTAAATTTTTAGCTAATTGCGCTTCAGTATTTTTTGATGCTTTTTGAATTGTATATTCTTTAACTAAATTTTCATTAATAAAAATTGAATCAATGTGTTTTGTGCTTTGTTCAATTTTTTTAATCGCTTCTTCTTGAGAGTTTGCTTTAACTAAAACTTTAACATTAAAAATATCATCAACATATGCGTATACTTTTTGTCCAACTAATTTTTTACCAAAAAGTAAATTTCTAAATACTAAATTTAAATCAGGATTTGAAAAGTCACTCGTAATATTACCTGCAATATTAGTGTTAACAGCATTGTTAACTAAGAAATTTAACTCTTCTAAAGACATGGTTTTCGAATTTACTTTATATAAAAGTGATTCAGCTGCATTTCCTTGACCACTAAGAGTAGAGTAAATTGGAAGTCCACCAAAGAAAGCATCTGGATAAAACTTAATTGTTTGCTCTTCTTTGTTAGTGTTTGAGTGCGCTCCTAAAGTTATAGCGTTTCCGTTTCTTTCAACACCTTTAACAATACTAAATGATTTCAACGAAATCATTTCAGGCCCTCATGAAACGTTTTTAACAAATCATTGAGCAAATTTATAAAATTCTTCTGGACTAACTGCCTCTAGATATTCATTATAAAATTTAAAACTTCCGTAGTCAAATTCAAAAATCGGTAAAAATCCATTTTCTTTATAAAAATCTTCAAAAAACTCACTGTATGGAACTACTTTATTTTTATATTCAACTTTAGAGGTGAATTCTTGGGTTTTCTCATCTAAATCAATTAAAAATTTCGCATTAATTTCTCTACTTTTTGTTCTATCGTATAAAGAAATTTTAGGTTTTTGATTAGCTTGTAAAAATACATTTTTAAATTCTCTTACTTTGGGATTAACTGGCCCCACGACTTCTGAAGAGTTATCTCTATAAATTTTAATTGCAGCTAATGCACAACCAAAAACTGTTGCGGTTGTTAGTGCGGCGATTAAATATTTATAAACATTTTTCATTTTTTTCATGATAACTCTCCTTATGTGTTATGAATTTTTTTAATTTTTTTATCATATTTATCTCAAATTTCTTTGATTAATTTTGGTGGCTCATATTGTTGTGCTCTCTCATCTAATAATGATGATTTAACAAAGTGAGTATCACTTATTTGATAAATATGTGGTTCGTGTTCTAAGTCAATTCCCATTGCGTAGTCATTTCTAACAGCAAAAGCATCACCCTTTATATTATTTAAGCTTGAAGGAACACTTCCTCTTATGGTTGTTAATCTTGTGCCATTATTAAAATCTGGCATAGACATGATTAAACCTCATGAGTAAGGGTGTTGTGGGTGTTCTAAAATTTCCTCTTTTGTTCCGCTTTCAATAATTTGTCCTGCGTACATGATACTAATAAAGTCACTAATACTTGCAACAACTCCTAAATCGTGAGTAATGAAAACGATAGAAATTTTTAATTTTTCTTGTAATTCTCTAACTATATCTAAAACTAAGGCCTGAACAGTAGGATCCAGCGCAGTTGTTGGTTCATCCATAACTAAAATTTTTGGTTTCAATGAAACCACAGCAGCTATAGCAATCCTTTGGATCATTCCTCCACTTAATTCGTGTGGGTAAGATTTCATGACCTTTTCTGCGTTGTTGATTTTTGTAAGTTTTAAATACTCAAGCGCTATTTCATAAGCTTCTTTTTTATTTTTAGCTACTTTGTTGATTAATAACCCTTCAGTAATTTGTTTTCCAACTTTCATTGTTGGATCTAATATGGACATAGGGTTTTGGAAAACAGCAGAAACTATTGTTCCTCTTAATTTGTTATTTTCTCAATCGCTAAAAGTAAAATTTTGCACTTCTTTATTAAATAATTTAACTGTACCATAGTCAATTATGGCGTTTTTTCCTGTTAAACCATAAAGCAAGCTAGTGATAACACTTTTACCACTACCACTTTCACCGATAATCGCGTGTACATAACCTTCATATATTTTTAATGATGTACCTCTTAAAACCACATTTTTTTCTTTTGGGTTAGCTGGGTTTGTAAAAGATAAATGAATATTTTCAATTTCTGCAGCAATTCTTGTTTTTTTACCAAAAACCATTTCGTATTTAGCGTCTTTGGCAAATTCTTCAAAATTAAAAATTAATTTTTTTCTTGATTTAAATTTATTAGCAAAATTGTTTTTTAGGTTAGAAAATTGTGTTTTTAAGCTTTTTTTAGGTTGTTGGTTAAATTTATCTTTAACCATTTCATATGTGTGTTGATTTTCGTGCTTAACTACTTTTTCGTATAAACGCGAATAACCTCTGTGTTTGTCCATATTTTTACTCCTTTACACCTTCTAACTCTAAAACTTTTTTAAGTTGTTGTGGATCAACTTTTGCTTCTTGTTCATCAATATATGAAGAATAATCACCTTTCAATCATTTTTGTATTTCATCGTCTGCTGCTAAAACAAAGTGGTTTTGGCCAATATTATGTCAATAAGGTTGTCTCTCTTGAGTGTATGAGTGCATTTTAGCATCATATTTAAACCCAATTAAGCTACCTTTTTTGCTTTCGATTGAAGGTACTGCATCCAATAAACTTTTTGTATATGGGTGAATTGGATTCTTCATAATTTGAGCTGTTTCCCCTATTTCTAATAAAACACCTTTATAAATTACAGCGATTCTATCAGAAATATATTCAACCATTCTTAAATCATGGGCAATAAATAAAATTGTTAAACCGTATTTATCTTTAAAATCATTGAAAATATTAACTACTTGCGCTTGGATTGAAACGTCTAGCGCAGAAATAGGTTCGTCAGCAACTAATAACTCAGGACGTAAAATAACTGATCTACTAATCCCAATACGTTGTTGCTGACCACCACTAAATTCTAGTGGGAATCTTTTTAAAACAGATTCATCTAAACCGACACTTTTTAGTGTTTGAACAACTAAAATATCTCTACATTTTGCTTCGGAATATTCAGAAATAACATCTCTGTTTTGTTTTTCTTCTTCGAACGCTTTTAACATTTGAGTATCAGCGTATTTGTCTTTTAATTCGTTGTATAAATTAACATATAAAAGATCATAAGCTACTTTTGAATTGATATTTAATTTTAAATTTACTTGTTCAAAAAACTCTTTATTGTATTCTTGAGGGTTTAAATTATTTAATTCATTATATAATTTTGCAAAAACCCTTTGATCTTCGTTGTATAAGTAAATTTCTTTAGCGTTTTTTAAGTTAACTAAACCTTCACTAACAACCTTTTCAATATTTTTATTTGGGTTTAATGAGTTGGCTGGATCTTGGAAGATCATTTGAACTTTATTAGCCATATACTCAAGTGTTGATTTATACTCTTTTAATTTTTTACCAAATTTAAATCCTCTTTTAAATTTACGAGGAACTAATTTTTCACCTAATTGTATTGTTCCGTGTGAATATGGTGTTAGACCAACAATCGCTCTACCGGTCGTACTTTTACCACTACCACTTTCTCCAACTAAACCTAAAACTTCACCTTTGTAAATATTTAAACTTAAATCATTAATTGCTCTAAATTTATTAACACCACTACCATATTCAATATCCACATTTCTTAACTTAACAAGAACTTTTTTATCTGGATAAGCATTTAACATTTGGTTGGTGTTTTTTCTTATTGGTCTGTACTCATTTTTAAATAGTTTGGACTCTAAATAATAAGAATCACTGTTATTTAAATCTAAATTTAAATTTTCTTGATTTTGGTTCATATTTTTTCCGTTCTATCTTTGTTTAAATAAACTTAGTTGGATTCCGTTTCCGATTAATTGAACACTTGTTGTTATCACAATTAATATTGAAGCTGGGAATAATACATATCTAGGTGTTTGTAGGAATTTTCCAATTCCGTCGTTAATTAATGCTCCTAAGGTTACAGCATCTGGAATAGCTAAACCAATGAAAGCTAATGATGTCTCGCTTAAGATAACCCCTGGAATTGAGAACACTAACTGTGTTACTAAAATTGGAATAATAACAGGAATATAGCTTAGGAGAATTTTATAAGTAGGTGTTGCTAAAACTTTTGAAGCAGCGATTCATTCGAAGTTTTTTGCCCTTTTTACCTGCGCTCTAATTTGGTTTGCCATTCCTGTTCAACTTGTGAAACTTAAGGCAAAAACCATAACTCAGAAACTTGGTTTAATCACTATTGTAATTAAAATTAAAATAATAATTGTTGGAATAACTGAAATTATTTTGATTAAAAATGTAAACATTCTATCGAATCAATTAAAATGACCCATCATAATACCCATAAACAATCCAATGCACACTTCCACAAGTGTAACAATTAAAGCAAGTGTGATTGAATATCTAAGTCCGTGTCACAATAATGTTCACAAATCATAACCTTTATCGGTAGTTCCTAAAATATGACCATCTGTAAAAGGTGGTAAACTATTTTGCGAAACTGCGTTTGAACTAGATGTATCAGTTCAAATCAAAGGGAAAATAAAGGCCATTAAAAGTAACATAACTAAAATAACAAAACCAAAAACCCCACTTCAACTTCTTGAGTAACGATTAATAAATTGTCTTGTTGGGCTTAAAGGTGTTTTTAAATATGCACTTTCACGATAATCAAAAATTTCACCCATAATTTTTCATTGTTGATACTCAAATGGTTTTGCAAATGGACTAGGCGCTCCTAATTTTTGATTTTCTCTAAAACTAGCCATTATCTTCCTCCTTTTCTTCTTATTCTTGGATCGATTATTTCATAAAGAACGTCACGTAATGTATATGAAAGAATTGTTAATAATGAGAAGAATATAACTTGGAATAAGATTATGTTGTAATCTTTTGATGTAATTGCGTTATATAAAATGTTTCCGCTACCTGTAATTAAGAAAATTCTTTCGATGAAAATTGATCCTACGAAACTCCCTAAAACTACACCAGGGAAAAATGTCGCAATCGGGAATAATGAAGGTTTAAGCGCGTGTGTTCACACAAATCTGCTTCTTGTTAAACCTTTTAAATAACAGAATTTTGAGTGCATTGAGTTAAGTTCTCTATTTAATTCTGTTTTAATGTATTTAATATAAACGATAATACTTCCTAAACTTAATGCGATTCCCGGCAACATATATGTTGCAAAATCTCTAAAGTCGAATATGTATGGCATATTTAATTCTCTACCTATAATTAAGAGTAATACGGCAAAAATTAAACTTGGTATACTTGAGAATATTGAAATTAAAATAGTTGTTGCGTTATCTAAAATTCCGTCAGGATTTTTTCCAACAATAACACCAACAGGTACACCAATGGCAACTGTTAAACAAACACTTCATAATCCAACATATAAACTTTTAAAAAGTCTATCTCAAATAAATGAATTGATTGGTTCAAATTTGAACACGCTTAAACTTATTCCTAAATCTCCTCTAAGTAATCCAGAAATATAATTTATATATCTTACTCCTAAAGGTTGATCTAAACCTAATTGTGCTCTAATAGTGGCTTTAGCACCTTCGCTAATACCATCTTCAACTCCTGTGTTTCCTGGGATTGAGTTAATTAAAAAGAATGTAATAGTAACGACTATTCAACTAATTACCACAAACTCCAAAACAATTTTTAAAAATCTAAAACCACTTCTAGCTAATGGGCTTTGAATATTAAAAAGTCTCTGAACTCAATTTTTCTTTTTTGATAAAGTGTTATCAAAAGAAACATAATTAGGAGTAATATAAGATTTTTTATTCTGTTTCATTTTAATCCTTTCATTTTTTGTTAAAAAAACAGACACGCTATTGTGTCTGTTTTTGAGGTTAATTACTATAAATCGTAATTTGATTATCTTCGGTTTTTATTTTATTAATTTCCTTAGAGAGTTTTCAGCTTAAGAAAAATTGCAAATAAAAACCAATTGAGATAAAACTCAGTATTAGACACAATAAGTAAAAAATTGGAAGCTTGCGGAATCCATACTTCATTGACATATTTGTTTCAATAGCAATAAATGTCCATGAAGCAATCATGAAAATAGAAAAAATAGCAACAATAATTAAAGCTGCCTTAAAAATTTCCTTTTTAGATGAATCCAATAAGTAAGCGATCGCAAGTGAAAAAGCAACAGTTGTACCCATTGCAGTAAATAATGTTATAGCATTCATTATTCTAAAATTTTTCACTATTGGTCCTTTCGTTACGTTAATGATTATAATTGAAAAAAATTTTTATCCAAAGAAAAAAATGGAGATATTTCTACGGAAAGTTAAAAAAACAAAGTTCCACCTAAGGTGGTTTCCTTTTGTAAGACATTTTGATTAATTAAATTTTAAGGTTTTTGATAAAAA
>NZ_JAZDWZ010000008.1:0-52109 GCF_036350065.1 Mycoplasmopsis ciconiae
ACAACCAGCTGAAACAACACAACCAGCTGAAACAACACAACCAGCTGAAACAACAAATAAATCTCCTGAATCATTAGAAAACGCTTTTGTTATAAATAATGATGAAAACACTAATGCTAAAATATTAGAATTAGTTAAAGCTGCACAAGATAATTCAAAAACATTAATCTTTTTAACAGCAAAACTTCAAAACAATGAACTACAATTATTTTCTGAAGATGGAACACTTCTTTTTAATATAAATAAAGATGTTATAGAAGATTCAGCAGCTTTCCAAAAATTATTAAACGAACATAGAAAACCTGCTATAGTTTATCAATTCGACTCAGGTAAAGATAATAAAGGTTTAATAAAGTTAAGATATACTATTTATTATGAAGAATTAGTGCAAAATAAAGAATTCTGAATTACCTTTGATATTGATTTATCATCCGTAAAAGCTCCTGAATTACCAAAAATTTCACAATTTTTCCAAATAAACGAATCAATTTATCCTGAATTGCAAGATTATATTAACAAATCAGCTAGCACTAATGCATTTTTACTAGTAAAAGATAATAATTTGGTTTTAAAAATTAGAAGCGGAAATCTAGAAAATGATTTAGTTGTATTTACAAAAGCGTCTGATTACGACCTAAATACTTTATCTTTAAGTGGCGAAGGTGAAAATAAATTTGTAAACGCATCATTCACTAAAGATAATCCTAGTGTTATTACCATATCATTTGGTTATAATAAAAATAATGTAACCGAATCATTTACATTACCACAACAAGAACAAAAACAAGAAGCAAATGATAGACCTACTCTAGAAACAATGAGAAAAGCTTTTTTTGTTGTCGACGTTAAAAAAGCGCTTGAAGTCGCCAAATCAGGTGGGGGTCAACGTGTTAAATTACAATATACAAATGATAACGGCAACATAAACGTGACTCATGACGGAGCAGTATTGTTATCAACAAAAAAAGGGGCAAGAATTACTGAATTAGGCCCAAAATATGACATAGCATTCAGAGACGACCAGATAGAGTTTAGATACGTACATGAAGGATCAAGAATAACAGTAAGATTTAACACCGAAGGAGTTGAACAATAATAAAAAATATTGGAATTTTATTCCAATATTTTTTTATACATTTTTTGAAAAATATGTTTAAACAAAACTAATTATTTATTTAGTTCTTTTCATACATAAGCGAATAAACAATGATAACAGGAGTATATGTAATTTCCACATTTCCGGATCATCATTTTAGATAGAATTTAACTCAAAATAATGAAAAAATATATTTTTTTAAGTATATTTTGAAAAGAATTTTCATAATTTTTTTCTTGTTTTTAAAGTCAATTACCTATATAATTCGAACCTATGACAAGAAAAAGATTTAAATTTTTACTATTAAATAGTACTTTAATTTTAGGTTCAACAGCTTTAGCAACAACAGTTGTATCATGTTCAAAAGATATAAATAATAACCCTGATAATTCATCATCTTCAAACGAAAGTCAAAACACTAATACATCTAACCAAGAATCAACTCAAAACACACAACAAGCTGATTCAACTAACTCAAGTGAAAGTCAAGCAACCACACCAAACCAAGAATCAAATCAAAATACACAACAACAAGCTGATTCAACTAACTCAAGTGAAAGTCAAACAACCACACCAAACCAAGAATCAACTCAAAACACACAACAACAAGCAGAATCAGCCACAGCGAACAGCAACGAAAGCCAAACTCCTCAAGATTCTAATTTAACAAAATATGAAAAATTAGTGGAACTTGCAAAACAAAATATGATTTTTAACTTCAGTGTTAATCAAGATGAATATAATGACATAATTGGAAAAATTGAGAAAAGTAAATCAACTCCAAAAAGATCTGTTGTTACTTATTATTCTAAAGATTCAAAATTCGGTATTACAAATCCAGTTCGTAGATTTGATAATTTTATTTTTACTCCACAAGCGTTAGAAATATTTAGTTACGAAGATTTAAATAATAAAAAACCAGGTGTTTATCCAATTGGTAGAATTAGCGATTACTTTAGACCAACATTTGACTTTAATTTAGAAGAAGATGGTAGTTTATCATTTAAATTTAAAGTTTATGAAATTGAAGGACAATTAACTCAGGATTTATCCAACCAAAAGCAAAGTCAAGAATTTAAATATATTATTGCTAAACCTCAGAACTAAAATTAATGAAATAATAAAAAATATCGGACCAAGGTCCAATATTTTTTTATTGTTTGATATCTACTAAAACACCCTTGTTTATAAATGGTTTAGGATTTTCTCCAAAAAGATTTTCAATTAAATTTGGGTAATCACTAAAAGGATTTCTAAGTCCAATTGAATGATATTTAGCTATTTCATTGTTACGTTTTACATCGAACAAATCGATTGGATCATTTTTAGATCAATTCAAGTAAGTATTAAAGAAATGATTTTTAATATAAGGGAATTGTTTTAAAAATATATTTGTTTTCACATTATATATGTCTTTGTTTTTATAACTTAAAACAAAATATAAATAAGCTCTAGCGATATCTCCTTTGAAAGCATCCACAGGTTCAAAAACAGTTACATTGTTTACGTTATACCCTAATTTGGAATTATTTTGTGTAGTTTGAGTTGCTCTAACCACATTATCATGAGGATAGTTACTTCTAATATTATTAACCTTAATATCTGTAGGTCAAACGTGATGTGCGTCGCTTCTCATTGGATCATTTTTATTAAATCACGATTGAGGAATTAAATGTTCTCTATTAGTTCCTCCACCTTCAATTGCTCCGTTATTGCCGCCATATGCAGCATAAACATATGGATCCGCACCATTAGGGTTCTCGCTATAAATATCTAAAATAGTACCGTCCTTTTCGAAATAATTGTCCTTAAACGCAGAATAATTATCATAAAATCCAGTTAAAGCCGAGTATGTTTTTACACTCTTGTTGTGTTTGTTTTGAATTTCATTAAGTTTATTAAATAATTCTTGACCACTAAGACCATCAGCTTCTTTATAATAGTCGTTACTTGTATCGTAAATTAACTTAGATTCTTCCACTCTTGTTGTATTATTAGTTGCTGATGTTGTTGGTTTAGATAAGTTAGATGAGTCGTTTGTTTGTTCTGTTTGGTCGTTATTTGTAGAGCCTTCAATAAAACTAACTTCATTTGTATCTATGTTGACTTTTATCTTATACTCAATTTTTTTATTTTTATAACCAAATTCTATATCAACACTTAAAATACCCTCTTCAATATCAAACTCAAAATCCATGTATTGAAATAATATTTTTTTATTTTTAATATAGTTCTTCACTGAATCAAAATCAGAAGATTTACTTTCATCAGAATTTTGGAATATTTTATTTTCTTGCTTTTGTTCCTTGTAATAAGAGTATAATCCATCTTTTTTGTATGTTAATCTGATGCGTTTATAATTTTTGGATTGTGAATACTTTGCAAATTTTACAAGTTCTTTTGGATTATAAAGTTTTAAAGGTGTGTCAATTTCACTTGCTTGTTGTTGTGCATCAGTATTTTCTTGGTTATTAACCTCTTTGTTTGCTGAATCTTGAACATCTGTTTGCGTATCCTCTGCCAAAACAACATTTGAACTTTCATGTACACTTGTTTGTTCATTAGAGTTTTCAATGTTATTTAAATTATCTTTATTTGTGTTTTCAGGATTAATGTTTTGAATTTGGTCGCTATTTTCTTCAGGTTTTTGACTTTCTTCATTTTGTGATTGAGTTAACTCTGATGTTTTTTTAGACTCATCAGTAGATGAAAGAGCATTAGCATCTGAAGATTCAGGATTATTTTGTTGTTGAGTATCTCCAGCTTGAGTTGAAGATTCATCGATATTTGTTTGTTGTGTGTTAGTTTTTGGTGTTTCTTCTTTTGCAGTCGAAGTTTGGTCAGTTGTAGATGTTTTATCTGCTGAATCAGGTTTTGAATTTTCATTACCGGTTGCCGGTGCTAAATTTTTATTTGATGAACTATCATTTGTAGATGTTGGTTCTGCTGTTTGTGGTACTGAATTGTCTTCAGCCTCATCTTTATCTGTTTGTGAGTTTTTTTCAGAGTTATCTGTAATTTCTGGAGTAGTGGAAACATTTGTTTCTTTTGTTGGAGTATCACTTGTATTTGAATTGCTTTTTAAATGATCATTAATTGTGTTTGTTGTATCTTGATCCTGTTGTTGTGTTTGTGTGTTTTGATTATTAGAACTTTGATCAGAATCTTGTGTTTTAACATTTTGATTTACTTGATCTTCTTTATTGTTAGTGTCTTTTTGTGTATTTTCTTTTGTTCTTGTATCATCTTTTTTTGCTGTAGGAGAGCACGAAACTCCCAAAATAACAGAACTTAAAAAAGAAGCTGATGCAAATATTGTTAATATTTTTTTGTTTCTATTCATAGTTTTCCTTTTTTACTATTAACTTTTATTTTATCACTTCACAAATTAATGTAATGAAACAGATAAAAATGTGAGATTTTTTAACGCAAATGTGGAAAAATAAAAAAATAATGACAATTCATTATTTTTTATGTTTTTGAATAATTTTTTGTATGGGCTTATATGTTTGACGGTGAACACCTTTAATAATCCCGTATTTTTCTAGAGCATTAATATGTTTTTTAGTTCCGTATCCACTATTGGTTTCAAACCCATAGTGTGGATATATTAGTGCTAATTGTTTCATTAGTTGATCACGATAAAATTTTGCCACTAAACTAGCTGCAGATACATTTTTAGAAAATTCTTCACCTTTTTTAACACTTAAAAAAGGCATGTATTTTTGATCTATTTTTTCAAAGTCTATAATAGTTAAATCTGCCTTATTTTTAAATTTATCAAGACACATTTGCATTGCTAAAATTGATGCTTTTTTAGGACCTATTTTTTCTATAGTTTCTACTTCAATCACTTGTATATAGTATTCTAAGGAATTTTGAGTAATTCATTCATATAGATTTTGATGTTTATTTTTTGCAACCTTTTTACTATCTTTTATAAGTTCATTATTTATATTTGGAGGTAACATTACACATGCGGCCACAAGCGGTCCTGCTCATGTTCCTCTGCCCACTTCGTCGCAACCGATTATATATTTGGATTTATTTTCAGTTAAATCCTCATAAAAATTATTTGATTTCAACTAAAACACCCTTGTCTATAAATGGTTTAGGATTTTCTCCAAATAAATTTTCAGCTAAATCAGGATAGTCGCTAAAAGGGTTTCTAAGACCAATTGAGTGATTCTTATAAATTTCATTGTTTCTTTTAACGTCAAAATAATCTAAAGAATCATTGTTGTTTCACTTTAAATACGTTTGTAAATAATCTTTTTTAATATAAGGGAACTTATTTTTAAAAACGTTATTTTTATTTTGATATATGTCTTGATTATTGTATGTTAAGGCAAAATATAAATAAGCTCTAGCTATATCACCTTTAAAAGCATTTACTGGTTCAAATACATCTTCTTGATTTTTGTTTTTACCTAATTTAGATTTGTTTTTAGTTTCGCTTTCTAAGTGAATTACATCATCGTGCGGCAAATTACCTCTTTGTCTATTAACCAGAATATCAGTAGGTCAAACATGATGCGCGTCATTTCTCATTGGTTCTTTTCTATTAAATCACGATTGAGGAATTAAATGTTCTCTATTTGTTCCGCTTCCTTCATTAACACCATTTCCGCCTTGATAATTTTTATAAACATATGGATCAACCCCATCTGGGTTTTCACTGTAAATATCTAAAAGAGAGTTATCTTTTTCATAAATATCATCTCTAAAAGCATTTGTGTTTATGTATAAGTTTTTTAAATCATTATATGAATTTATTTGATCTAAATGTCTTTGTTGAATTTCGCTTAACTTATCAAAAAGTTGTTTTCCGCTTAAGCCATCAGCGTCAGCGTAATAGTTATTTGATGAATCATAAACATATTTAGAATTATTATAATTCTCAGATTCTTGCTTTTGACATGAAACACTTAAATATGCAGCACTTAAAGTCGCAAATATAGCCAAAGAGGTTAATATTTTCGTAATCTTTTTCATTTTTTCTCCGTTATAAAACTTAATTAAAATTTTATCACTTTAATCAACTCTTAAAAAGGGGCTGTTACACCAAAATCACTTTTATAAAAGTGCTTAAAAACAATAACAAAAAACAAAATTGTTCCTTCAAAATATTATTTTTTTACATCAAAATAAATATATTTTAATTAAAATTTAAATATGAATAATTTAGCTAATCAACTAAGGCCAAAAACACTTGAACAAGTAATAGGTCAACAACACATAATTCCACTACTAAAAGAAATTGCTAAAGAGCAATTAAATACTAGTTTTATCTTTTTTGGAGAAAGTGGAATTGGTAAAAGTAGTTGTGCATTTGCCTTAGCTAACGACATTCAAAAAAAATACGCATATTTTAATGCCACAATACACTCTAAAAGTGATTTAGTAAATAAGATTGAAAATAATGATATTTTAATAATCGATGAAATACATCGATTGAACAAAGATAAGCAAGATATTCTACTTTCTTATTTAGAATTTGATCAAATAATAATTTATGCAACAACAACTGAAAACCCTTATTTTAAGGTTAATCCAGCATTAAGAAGTAGAATGCAAATTTTAGAATTTAAAAAAATAGATATTGACGAAATAACCGATAGTCTTCAAAAAATAAAAAACGATTTATATCCGGATTTATTAATTGATTATGCAACACTCAAAGAACTTGCACACTTTAGTTCTAGCGATTATCGTAATTCTTTGAATAATTTGCAATTAATTTCTTTGCTTTCTAAACCAAATCAAAAAATAACTAAAGAAGATTTAAAATTAATTATTCCCAATATTAATTTTTATAGCGATGCCAATTCAAGCGCTCACTACAATAATTTAAGTGCTTTTCATAAATCTTTGCGTGGGAGTGATGTAGATGCAGCCTTATATTATGGAGCATTAATTATTAAAAGTGGGGATTATTTAGGTTTATTTAGAAGGATTAATGCTGTTGCGTATGAAGATATAGGAATGGCTAATCCTGATATAGTTTTAAGAGTTGAAGCAGCTTTTAATTCAGTTGAGAGACTTGGTTTTCCTGAAGCTAATTTACCAATTGCTTTTATTATTGTGGATTTAGCTTTATCACCTAAAAGTAATTCTACTTATTTAGCTTGAAATAAGGCTAATTCTTTAATTGAAAGTGGTCATATATACGAGATACCCAAACATCTTAGGGATGCTCATTATAAATCAGCTTCTAAATTAGGAGATGGTATAAATTATAAATATCCGCATGATTTTCCAAATAATTGAGTACAACAGCAGTATTTACCTACAAAAATAGCTGATATGAATTTTTATCAACCACAACAAAACGGAAACGAAAAAAAATATCAAAAGTATTGAGAATTAATTAAAAATTTTAATAAAGGAGATTAGAATGAAACTATCTTTAGATTTAATAAATTCATTAGAAGATTTAAAGCAAATTAAAAGTAAATTATATGCAGCTGATAGTGAATTTACATTACTTCAACAAGAAATTAAAAAAGCGCCAGTCCAAGAAAAAAAACAACTTGGCCAAAAATTAGCTTCTTTAAAAAATGAGTACGAAAACTTTTTTAAAGAAGCTAATTTAAAGCTTGATAATTTAAGAATCCAACACAAAATTAATAGTGAATTTGTTGACATAAGCGAACCAGTTTATTTTAGCGGCTCACTTCACCCAATAACCTTAATTGAAAATAGACTTAAAGATTGATTTATACAACATGGTTACTATCAAGAGTATGCTGGTGAAATCGAAAGTGATTTATATAACTTTGAAAAATTAAATATTGCTAAAGAACACCCAGCTAGAGCTATGCAAGATTCTCTTTATTTAAACGCCACTACACTATTGAGAACTCACAATACAGGAATTACAGCAATTGAACTTGAAAAAAACGCAAATAAAGAATTTTCTACATTTGCTATTGGTAAGGTATACCGTAATGATGAAGATGATGCTACACACTCACACCAATTTACTCAAGTAGATTTTGTAAGTGTAGGAAAAGTAAGTTTTAGTAACTTAATTTGAACATTGAAATCACTTTTAAGTTATGTATTTGAAAAAGAATTAGAAATTAGACTAAGACCTAGTTATTTTCCTTTTACTGAACCAAGTGTTGAAGTAGATATTTTTTACAATAATCGTTGAATAGAAGTTTTAGGTGCTGGTATGTTACACCCAAATGTATTTAAGTTTGCTGGTTTTAGTGATGATAAGTTAAATGGTTTTGCTGCTGGAATTGGGATTGAAAGATTAGCTATGATCAAATACAATGTTACAGATATAAGAGATTTTTACAGAAATGATCTTAGGGTTTTAGGAGAATTTAAATATGAAAAATAGTTGAATCACTTTGTTAGGTGAAGAAGGTAAGAAACCATATTTTCAAAACATTTTTGAAGAACTTCAAAAATCCGAAAAATTAGGTCAAAAGATAATGCCTCAAGAGCCAGCTGATATTTTTAGGGCTTTAGATTTTTTTGAGATTCAAGATACTAAAGTTGTTTTTTTAGGACAAGATCCTTATTATTTACAAGGTGTTGCTGATGGATTAGCCTATAGTACAAGAAGTAAGAAAACACCAAAAACTTTAGCTAATATTTTAGAAGAATTAAAAAAAGACTATCCGGATGTTAATTTAGAAACAAATTCGCTAAATTCTTGAGCAAAACAAGGTGTTTTACTTTTAAATATTTATTTAACCACAACAACAAAAGGTGCTCTGCAACATAAAAATCTAGGATGAGAAAATTTCACAAAAGCCTGCCTGCAAGCGGTTTACGAAAAAAATAAAAAAGCTGTTTTTGTTATTTTAGGAAAACAGGCTCAAAGCTTTTTTGAAAAATGTGATATTAAAAGTGATAATGTAATTTATTTATCACACCCTTCACCCTTAAGTTATAGACATTCTTTTAAAGATTCACATTTATTCAAACAAATTAATAATTTATTAGTATCAAATAATTTAAAACCAATTGTATGAGATTTAAAAAAGGAGGATGAAGATGTTGCTATCTCTGAAATGATTAAACAAATTAATACCAAGCATTAAATTGGATGAATCTGTAGTAAAGGTAATTAATACACTAGGTTTCGAAGTTGAATCTTTTACTAAATTTTCTGATGTTGAAGGTGTTTTATTTGGAGAAATTATTGAATTATATAAAAACCCTAATTCAGATAATTTAACAGTTGCTAAAGTTTTATCTAAAAATGGAGAGCACATTATTCAAACAACTGACACAGTTTTACAAGTGGGAGATATTGTTCCATTTTTCCCTGTGGGGGCTAAAAAAGGTGATTTAACTTTTAGTGCCAAAAAATTAAAAGGAATTGAAAGTCAAGGGATGTTTGCTGCTTTAGAAGAGTTAGGATACAACCACAAATATGTTAATAATCAAGGTAATCATATTTTAAGAATGCCTAAAGATTTGGTAAGTATTGATACTGATGCGATGGATTTTTTAGGTTTAGATGATTATATTTTAGATATTAGCATAACAGCAAACAGAAATGATGCAAACTCATACATAATTTTTGCAAAAGAACTAGCAGCTTATTACCAATGTGATGTCAATTTAGATTTAAATTTAAGAAAACCAGATTTTCAAAGTCAAATTGTAGTAGATAAAAATAAAGCAAGTGAGCTTAGTTTCTTAGAAGTTAAATTAGATAAGCAACCTCATGAGGATTTTCAGACTCGTTTATTTTTAGCTAAACACGAAATAGACGCTACTTTAGGATATTTTGTTAATTTAACAAATTTAACATTATTAATGACAGGGGCAACAGCTCACGTTTATGACGCTAATAAGATATCTAAAAATATAACATGTGATTACTATAGCGGACAATTAGAAATTTTAGGTAACAAAGTTGTTGAAGTAAAAGATGTTTTAGTAATTAAAGATGCTTTAAAACCTATTAGTATTGCCTCTGTTATGGGGTTAGAAAATTCTAAAGTTACTGATAAAACAACACATTTTATTTTTGAAGTAGGTAACTTTAATAATAAAGATGTAAGACACGCGGCTAAAGAAATAAAAATAAATTCTAACTCTTCTAACCAAGCCTCTAGAGTAATAACAGCCGAGGCATTAATTTTGGGAATGGAATTTATTTATAAAAATGTTCAAGATTTTTGTCAAGTTTCTAATTTTGTAAATTTACCAACACAATTAGTTACAAAATCAATCGATTTTAACGCAGATAAATTAAAAATTTATTCAGGTTTAGAAGAACTTAGTGTTTTCGATGAAGCGATCAATAAATTAAAATCACTTGGTTTTGTTTTTGAAGACAATAAAATAATTGTTCCAAATTATCGTTATGATGTAGAGTTTTTCGAGGACATTATTGAAGAGTTATTTAGATTTTATAAATATGATAATTTTGTAGCTATTCAACCAAATATTAAGCCACTTAAAACAGTTAAAAGAGATTTAACTAAAGAGTTTTTTGCTAATAATAATTTTAGCGAGATTAGAACTTTTTCACTTGTTTCAAGTCAAATAAATAAATTCAATCCATTTAACTTTGACAATAATGTTAAGTTAGAAACTTTTGTTTCCAAAGAAAGAGAAGAAATTAGAAATAGTTTAATTACAAGCTTTAAAGAAGTGGTTGAGTATAATCAAAAACGTAAAATAAGCAATATTAACATCTTTGAAGAAGGTATGGTTAATCACAATCATTTTCATATTGCTTTAGCTTCAAGTACTTTAAATTTTGTTGATCTTAAAAGAATAATTTTAAATTACTATAAAAATGATAATTTAAAATTCTTACCTTTTAGTGATAATGAATTTATACACCCTAACGTTTCTGCCAAAATATACTTAAACGACATGTTTATAGGTTGATTAGGAAAATTGAATCCTAAATATGACACAACACAAATTTATTATGCTGAATTTATTAAAAAAGATATTAATCCTAAAATTAACTTTAAAAATATTAATCCAGAGCCACTTAAGACTTTAGATTTAACATTTAGCTTAAAAACAAAACAAAACTCTAATTATATTATTGAAGAGATCAATTCAATTGCTAATGTCTACCAAATTCAACAGATTGATGAATTCGTTAAAGATGATATTAAAAACCTAACTTTTAGAGTTTATGGTTACTCAGAAGAAATAGAGAAAATTAATAACCATTTTAATAAATAAAATAGGAGGGATTAATGTACGACAAAATTAAATTACACGATAAATTAGTTCAGGACGCGATAAATAATGAATTAGTAAGACAACAAAATCACATTGAATTAATAGCTAGCGAGAATTACACATCTGAAGATGTATTAAAAGCTCAAGGGAGTGTTTTAACCAACAAATACGGTGAAGGTTACCCAGGTAAAAGATATTACGGAAGTTGCGAGAATGTAGATGTTATTGAACAAGCGGCAATAGATAGATTAAAAGAAATTTTTAATGTTAAATACGCAAATGTTCAACCTTACTCAGGAAGTGTTGCAAATGCTGCGGCTATAGCTTCTTTGGTTCCAAGTGGCGGAAAAATTATGGGTTTGTCACTTGATTGTGGAGGTCACTTAACACACGGTTACAAAATTAGTTTTAGTGGTATTTTTTACGAATCTATCCCCTATAGTTTGTCTAAAGATGCTTTACTTGATTATGATCAAATTTTGGATTTAGCTATGGAAGTTAAACCAGATTTAATTATTTGCGGATATAGCGCTTATTCAAGGTTTATTGACTTTAAAAAATTTAGAGAAATAGCTGATAAGTGTGGCGCTAAATTGTTAGCTGATATAGCGCACATTGCTGGCTTAGTAGCTGCTGGAGTACATCCTTCACCTGTAGGTTATGCAGATGTTATAACAAGTACAACACACAAGACACTTAGAGGAGCTCGCGGGGGTGTAATTATGACTAACGATGAAGAATTGGCTAAAAAAATCAATCGTTGAGTATTCCCTGGATATCAAGGTGGACCTTTATTCCACACAATTGCCGGAAAAGCAGTTGCTTTCTTTGAAGCGTTGCAACCTTCATTTAAACAATATGGTGAAGATGTTGTTAAAAATTCCAAAGAATTTTGTCAATGATTTTTAGACAGAGGTTTAAAAATCGTTTCTAATGGTACCGATAATCACCTTTTTACAATTAATGTTTTAGAAAATTACAAATTAAACGGGAAACAAGCTGAAAGTATTTTAGAAACTTTCAACATAACAACTAATAAAAACACAATTCCTTTTGATACTTTAAGTCCAACATTAGGAAGCGGTTTAAGAGTCGGAACTGCCGCAATGACTTCTAGAGGTTTCACAATGTGATCAGAATTAGCGGAAATTATCGACACAATCTTAAGAAATTATGAACTTTTAAACGAAGACACAGATATATCTATTGAATTAAGAAGAAAACTTTTAGATAAAGTTGAGTATATGACAAGCAAATTCCCTATTAAAAAGGAGTATATTTAATATGTCTAAATATAAATTTGCTAGTGTAGATATAGGTGGCACAAATACAAGATTTGCTTTGATTGAAGAAGGTAAAATTTTAAAAAAAATAAAATTTGAAACTAATCAAAAAAATTACTCTCAAACTTTAGATCATTTAATTTCTTTACTTAAAGAGTATGAGATAAATGCATTAGCTTTATGCATCCCAGGTCCAGCTGATTATAAGAACGGAATTATATTTAAAAGCCCAAATTTAAGTGGATGGGAAAATTTAAATGTTAAACAATACATATTAGAGCGTCACTTTCTTGAAGCTATTGTTTTTGAAAATGACGCAAATGTTATGGCTTTAAGTAATCACTATACACATTTAGGTACTCAAAACGATGTAACACAATTTTTCACAGTCAGCACCGGTTTGGGTGCGGGGTTAGTTATAAAAAATAAAATTTTTACTGGCTACAATTACATAGCTCAAGAAATAGCAAAAATTCCGTTAGGTAATGTTTATGAAGAAGGTTTTCACTTGCCACCATATTCAGCAGAATTATTTGCAAGTGGAACTGGAATTGAACTAAGATATAAACTATATTCAAATAAAAATTTAAAAGCTAAAGAAATTTTCGATCTATACAAAAAAGATCCTTTGGCCACAAAAATTATTGATGAGGGGATATTAACTTTAGCTAAGGTGATCGCTACATCTATTGCCTTTAACAATCCAAGCATCATGTCTTTTGGTGGAAGTGTAACAAATAATAATTTATGATTTGTTAAAGAAGCGATTAATCTTGCTAAAAATTTCACAGATATCAAACAATTTGAAGTAGTTAACTTTAATTTTGATCAACATGGAGATGATTCAGCCTTAATTGGTTTAGATTATTTAATAAAAGATACTATTGCAGGCTTTTAGTTATGCGCGATTATAAAATTTATAAATACGACGATCTAAATATTGGATATTTTGAACAAAACAACAGTAAAGATAAAACACTACTTTTTGTTCATGGCTTCTCAAGCGATTATAATTACTTTGATAAAGTATTTGAATATTTTGCTAATGACTATAATTTTGTAGGAATTAACATGCCTATTCACGGCAATAGCCAATTCCATAAAAACAAAATTAATTTATTGTATTTTAAGCAAGTGCTTGAAAATTTTATAAAAAATCAAAAATACGATAATTTAACTATCATCGGGCATTCTATGGGCGGGGGATTGGCTATGATGGTTGCTGATCAATTAAATAGTTATATAGAAAAAATTGTTTTAGTTGGACCAATGACTAAGGCAGGATTATCAAAGGTTGAAGAATTTGAAGAATGCTTTTTTCCTAGAAATTTTGAAGAATATAAAAAACTTGTTCATTTATGTTACTACAATCCACAAAAATTTTTGGAAACACCTCATTTAAAAGAAAAAATGGATAATTATTTTAATAATAATCAAGAGAAGCTTAATTATATTTATCAATTAGGTCATTCATTGCCTAATCTAGAAAACATGAATGCTATTGAGTTAGGAATGAAAAACTTTAAAAAACCTGTTGCAGTTTTTTATGGCGAAAGTGACGGAATAGTTCCTGTTGAAGAATTTCCTAATTATTACAAAGATTATAGTAATTTTAAATTATATAAAATTGAAAAAAGCGGCCATTCAATTTGATTAGAAAATTATAATGATTTTGTTTTTCGATTAGAAGAGTTTTTAAAAATATAACAATTGATACAAAAAAACTACCTTTAATTAGGTAGTTTTTATTATTCGACTATTTCAGCTACATCTTCATCGTTAGAAGATTTTTGTGAAGATTGTTGAGCTGCGTAATTACTAAAGTCCCTTACTAAATTTTCTATTTGATCTAATTTTTCTTTTAATGTTGCGATATCTTTTTTAGCAATTAAATCTTTTAATTCAGTAAGCATTTTTTCGCTTTCTTCTTTAGTTTTAGCATCCATTTTGTCACCTTGTTCAGCATTAGCTTTCTCAATTTGACTAACTAATGATTCAGCTCTAATTATTGTTTCGATTTCTTCTTTACGTTTAGCGTCCGCTTCACGATTTTCTTCAGCTTCTTTAACCATTCTTTGAACTTCTTCATCGCTTAGTTTTGATGAATTTTGTATTGTAATTGTTTGTTCTTTGTTAGTTTTTAAATCTTTAGCTGTAACTTTTGTAATACCATTAACGTCGATTGAAAAACTTACTTCAATTTGTGGAACACCTCTAGGAGCTGGTTCGATACCACTTAAATTAAATTGTCCTAACATTTTGTTATCACGCGCTAAAGGTCTCTCACCTTGAACAACGCTAATTGTAACTTCGCTTTGATTATCAGCTGCTGTAGAGAAAATTTGTGATTTAACAACTGGGATTGTTGTGTTTCTTGGAATTAAAGGTGTAGCAACACCACCCATAGTTTCAATTCCTAATGTCAATGGAGTAACATCTAATAATAAAATATCTTCAATATCACCAGCTAAAACTCCACCTTGAATAGCTGCACCAATAGCAACAACTTCGTCAGGGTTAATTGAACGATTAGGTTCTTTTCCTAAAGTTCTTTTTACCATTTCTTGAACAGCAGGAATTCTTGTTGAACCTCCAACTAATAAAACTTCATTCAAGTCATTAGCTGTAATTTTAGCTTCTTTTAAAGCGTCTTCGATAGGTTTTCTGGTTTTATCAACTAAATAAGCTGTCATTTCTTCAAATTCGCTACGTTTAAGTTCTAATTCAACATTAACAGGTCCATCTGAAGTAACAGCTAAGAATGGTAAGTTAATTGAAGCTACTGATTGATTAGATAAATCAATTTTTGCTTTTTCAGCTGTTTCTTTTAAACGAGCCATAGCCATTTTATCATTAGAAGGATCATAGTTATATTGAGTTTTAATTTTATTGATCATTCATTTTACAATTTCATGATCTCAGTCATCTCCTCCAAGGTGGTTATCACCACTTGTAGAAAGAACCTCAAAAGTACCATTTTCTAATTCTAAAACAGAAACGTCAAAAGTACCTCCACCTAAGTCATAAACTAAAACTTTCATTGATTTTTGAGTTTTATCTAAACCAAATGCAAGAGCAGCTGCGGTAGGTTCGTTGATAATTCTTAAAACATCTAAACCAGCAATTTTACCAGCAATTTTTGTTGCTTCACGTTGAGCGTTATCAAAGTAAGCAGGAACTGTAATAACAGCTTTTGTCACTTTTTGACCTAATTTTTTTTCAGCATATTCTTTTAAGTATGAAAGAATCATAGCTGAAACTTCCTCAGGTTTATAATCTTTATTATTAGCGTGAACAGTTTTTGAAGACCCCATTAATCTTTTAATAGATACAATTGTATTTGGGTTTGTTTCAACTTGTCTTTTGGCAACTTCACCTACAACTGTTTCATTGTTTTTAAAACTTACAACACTTGGTGTTGTTCTTTTTCCATTAGGATTTTCTAAAACCATTGAGTTTTTGCCATCCATAACAGCCACAACAGAGTTTGTAGTTCCTAAGTCAATTCCTAAAATAATTTCTTTAGCCATCTTTGCCTCCAATATAAATTTAAAATAAATTAATAAATTTGTTGTTGTAATTATTTTTATTTAACAAATTCATATAATAATTATAACACATTTTTAGCAGTTAAGCAATTTAATTGCTAAATTTTTATTTTTACTTTTGAGCCTGATATATAGTAACATTAGCAGGCTTTATAACTCTATCGTTAATTTTTATTCCATAACTTCTAACGTTTTTTATAGAGTTGTTAATGTAATTGTCATTATAATCTATATCAATTACCTGGTGTAAATCAGGATTAAATTCCTCACCTATGTTTGGTATGATTAATTCTATATTATGATCACTTAATACGTTCATAAATTGTCTATCTACCATTTCAAAACCAATAACATAATTTCTTACAGAATCATTGTTTGATTTTTCTCCGGCTCATATAGCTAGTTTAAAGTTATTGAACGGAATAATAAAATCTTCCATAAAAGAAGCAAGAGCAAACGCTTTTAATTCACTTTTTTCGCGTTGAAGGTTTTCGTTTATTTTATTTTTATACTCAAATAACTCATTCTCTTTTTTTGCAATTTCTTCTTTGAATTTTTCGTTTAAATTATTAGCTTTTGCTTTGAAAGCAGATTCATTAGCTAAATTTGTAGCTTTTAATTCACTAATTAAAGCCATAAGATTTTTGTTTTCATCTTCAAGTTTGCTAATTTGACTTTTTAATTCAGATATTTGATCATTGTTATCGTTTCTAACTAATTTAAAGGCAGAATCTAACTGTTCACCAAGAACATTTTTTTCTAATTCATTTGACTCGTGTATAACTTTATTAATCATTTTTTCATCAAATCAATCATTTGACTCGTGTGATTCTTTAGTTTTTTTACCTTCTTTTTTTGTTAAAAAAATTCCTTTTAATAAAACATCAATTTTTTTAGATCTTAATTCTTCTAGTGGATAATTTTTTGAAGCTAAAAATGTAACTTTAGTTTCTTTTTTAAATTTTCTGTTAATTAAAAAATTATCAAAATTTGGCAGTAAATCGTCATTACCTAAAATAATTTCGCTTCTTTTAGAATATTCTTTAGCTTCATTATCATCTATAAAAACTTTGAAATCTGCAACGACCTTGTCACCTCTTTCAAATTTAATAACTTCTTTTTTGAACATTATTTTTTACCTTCCTTTTCTTTAAGTAAGTTTTCCAATAAAATAATAGCTCCGCGCATTTTTTTAAAATCACTGTTATTTGCAGCTACAATGCTAATTTCATTTATTTGATCGTTTGTTTTTAATCTCTTAGAAATAAAAGCGGCTGTATTATTAATACTTATTTTTAAATTTTCTTCTTCTTCAACATTTTCTTCAATCAATTCTCAAATAGATTGATTTTCAATTAAAGATAAAATATGGTTTAAATCACTACGTGGTATTTGTTCACATAAAACAATATTGTTTTTTCCGTATACTTTATTTTGTGATTCGCAGTTAATATTAAATATATTTGTCACGAAATTCTCTAGAATATCTTCATAATTTTTGATAGCTGAAGCTAATATATCTTTAAGTTGTACAACTTTATTACTCAATTGACTTAAAGGTGTATCGATTAGCCTTTCTTTAAACAATCTTATTGCGACTCTTAAATCTTCATTTTCTTGAGCGTCTTTAATGTTAATAAACTTAGAAAAAACTTCTCCTGAACTTATTACCAAAACAATAGTGGCGCTAAAGTCAGAAATAGGCACTAATTGAATTGATTTTAATAATTTATTTGATTGATCAATTTTTGTAATAACAGTCATTCCAGTGGCTTCAGAAATAATTTTTGCAGCCTGTTCAATTGTATTATCAACTTTATCTCTTCTTTGGTCGAAAATTTTTCTTAGCTGTTTGTGTACATTTAAAGAATTTTCGCTACTTAAAAATTTAGCATAATATTCCAGTCCCTTAATTGTTGGAATTCTCCCTGAAGAAATATGAGTTTTTTCTAATAAACCATTATCTTCTAGGTCGCTCATTAAATATCTAATCTTAGCGCTAGACATATCTAAATTATATTTTTCTAAAATATACGAACTAGAAACTGATTTAGCCTCTTCTACATATATTTCTGTAACACATTTTAAAATTTGTTCATGCGCAGCTTTTATTCTATTCATGTTATAAATTATACATTAATTTAGCAAACAAATTATTAATCTGCTAATTTTTTTAAAAGATATTTTTATTACTGTAAAACAGATATATATGGATATTTTTATCAAATAAAATATTGTTTTATAACTTTTAATAAAAATTTAATAAACTTATTTTTTTATATTAAAATTAACATATGAATTTATTACAAACAATATCTATTAATGCTTTAAATAATCCTTTTTATAATCAACAAACCCAACAAATAAATTTGCCTAAAACGATTCTAATTTCTGTTGGTATTCTATTTATAATTATGGGTATAGCGGTGTTTTTTTTGTATCCGTATCGAAAAAAGAAGGCTCAAGAGTATAAAGAATTGCAGATGCAAGAGTATAAAAATAATCATCCTAGAACAAAATTTACAAGATATGAACAAACAGGAATGTATCTACCAATAAATGAACAGTTTAAGAAAAATTTACCAATTATATTAGGATTAACTTTTATTTTTATAGGAATAAGTTTCTTAATAGGAACAAATTTAAGCACTTTATAGTATTATTTCCATGTATTTTAATAACAAGATTTTAATGTATCTATTTAATTAGGTGCATTTTTTATAATTATATTACGCCTTTTAAAAAATTTTATGTTATGGATTTTATTTGCCTATAAAATAGTACTTTTATTATTTAAAGGGCTAAAAAATAGAAAGGATATATGAAGACATTAGCTCAAAAGTTTCAAGATTTTAAACTAAAAAAATCTGAAAAACGTGCAAAAGATAATAGTAATAGTGGTAAAACACGTAAAATTTTATCAAAAATTTCTGGTAGTTTTATGTTACCTATTGCTGTTATGGCTATTGCTGGATTATTTTTGGGTGTTGGTGCGACAATTCAAAACGCGGGTATTACAATTGATCCTGCCAACCTTAGCGAAACCAGAAATGAATCTTTAATTTTATTTGGTAAATTCATTGAAAACTTAGGTCAACCAGTTTTCTCTGCATTACCATTATTATTCGCAGCTTCGTTTGTTATTGCTTTTACTGACGATGCTGGTGTTGCTGTTTTTTCAACAATAATAGCTTATATGACATTTTCATTAATTCAATCAGTTTTTATTACTGATTATAAATTTGATGAGTTATTAAGCCCAACACAAAAAGAAAGTTTAGATTCTTTAAAAGAACAGATATCTAAATTAAATGAATCTTTTAATTCTGCAGAAGGATTAAATGGATCAAAACTTGAACTTAGCGACAACATAGCTGGTTATAAAATTTTATTCGAAGCAGGAGGAAGAGACCCATTAAAATTAAAAGCACTTGTGGGAACAACTTTAGGTGTTAAAACACTTCAAACTTCTGTATTCGGTGGAATTACAATTGGACTACTTGTTTCATACTTATACAATAAATTCCACACAATTCAATTACCAAGCGCCATTTCTTTCTTTGGTGGAAAACGTTTTGTTGCAATTATCGTAATACCTGCAGCGGCGTTATTAGCGGTTATTTTCTTAATTTTCTGACCATGAGTTGGAATTGCGTTTAATTTATTCGGCTCATCATTAAGTAAAATACCTTATGGATTTGAATCTTTTGCCTTTGGATACATCGAAAGATCTTTAATTCCATTTGGATTACACCATGTTTTCTACTCACCTTTATGATATTCTGAAGCTGGAGGAAGCTTACAACAAGCTTTAGAACAATTCCAAAAAACCTATCCAGAAGCTATACTTGGTCCACAATTACAAAAATTAATGAATTTATCACAACAATTTGCTGATAAATTCAAAGGTGATAGTACAGGTGCTATTGCATTATTAAGTGCTCCACAAATTATTGATTGAACACCTAAAGCAGGTGAAGCTAAAATTAGCATGCCTGTTTTTGATTTTGTTTCAAAATTTGGATACAAAATTGGTAGATTTACAGACGGTAAATTTTCAGTAATGATTTTTGGATTGCCAGCAGCTGCGTTAGCTATGGTTTTTGCAGCTCCTAAAGAAACAAGAAAAATTGCTATTGGTACAGTTTTACCTGCTGGATTTACAAGTATGTTAACTGGGGTTACTGAACCTATTGAATTTACATTCTTAATGTTAGCTCCATGATTATTCTGAGGATTCCACGCATTCTTCTGTGGGGTATCATTCATGGCTGCAAATCTTTTAGGAGTTCACATTCCTATGGCCTTTAGTGGTGGGTTATTAGACTTATTAATCTACGGAATTATTCCAGTAAACCACGGAACAAACTTCTACTGAGTATTGGTAGTAGGATTATTCTACGCACCATTATACTTCTTTGCTTTCTACTTCTTTATTAAGAAATTTAATTTAGAAACACCAGGTAGAGGATCAAATACAAAATTATTCTCAAAAGCTGACTTTATTACTAAAGGATCTAAACAATCAAAAGTTGACCCTAAAGCCTTAGCTGTTGTAGTAGCTTACGGTGGTTTAGATAACATTACAGCATTTAACAATTGTGCTTCAAGATTACGTTATGACGTTGTTGATGCTTCTAAAGTTGATATTGATGCTTTAAAAGCTGCTGGTGCTAATGGTGTTAAAGTTGAAGGAAACAACCACGTACAAGCTATTTTCGGTCCTCAAGCTGAACAATTAAACTCATTAATAAAATCACAAAAAGAAGCGATTAGAGAATATTTATCAAATAACAAAGTGGAAAAAGTTGAACCTCAAGTACAAACTCAAGAAGATAAAAAAGTAAAAGCTAACTATTCAGAGGAATTATCATCTCCAGCAGTTGGAATTATCAAAGATCTTTCAACTTTAGAAGATGGTGTATTTAGCGAAAAAATGTCTGGTGATGGATTTGTTGTTGAACACACAGAACAAGGTAAAGCGCATATTTACTCACCTGTTGATGGGTTCGTATCATTAGTGTTCCCGACAAAACATGCATACGGAATTAGTACTGAAGATGGTTTAAATATTTTATTACACTCAGGAATTGATACAGTTACTTTAGATGGACAAGGTTTTGAAGCTCACGTAAGCCAAGATCAAAAAATTAAAGCAGGTGATTTAATTGCGACTGTTGATTTAGATTTTGTTAAGTCTAAAAACTTAAAATCTGACTTAGTGGTTTGTGTATTACCTGATAGCTCAATTACAAAAGTAAAAATGTTAGCAGATGTTGCTACAGAAAAAACCACAAAAGTAGCTAAAGTTTACTAATTTATAAAAAAATATCTACACACGTAGATATTTTTTCTTTTATCTATAAAAATAAAATTTGAATTTGTTTTATTTTTAGTTGTTTTGGCTAAACATCTGTAAAAGTCTAACTACTAAAACAATATAGTTTATGAAACTATTTATCCCATAAAATAATGATGTAGAGATAAACTCATTTTTATCTGATGCATATGTTAAGTATCTATAATTATTTTTTAACATATAACTTTGAATTGCGCTTGAAATTAAAATATAAATTGCAAAAACCATTGTAACAATGCTATATATAGTTGTTGAGTTAACGAAAATATTAACTATAACTAAGATAAAAACAACTGGAGTTAAAACAATTAAAATTAAATTAAAGAATGAAACGTTAATTAATTCAAAATATCCAAAAATTCCAAAAATAATTATTCCTAGTGCAGGAGCTAGTAAAATAGCTGCTAATTTTAGTGTTTTTTTAGTTAAATCAAAATCACCATTAAGAGCTTGTTGATATGAATCGCTTATAACAAAGAAAGCTGCAGCATAAAAAAGCATAAATGTAAAAACTAAAAACGTAAAAATAGTTATAGGTATTGTTATAGCCATTGATGCTTTTTTAAACTTATTTTGGAAAACAGAGATTAAAATCATCAATAAAAGTCCAGCTATTAAAATCACCAATCTTAAGGTAAAGTTGTTTCCTATTGATCTAATAAAATCCAACAAGAAAAATCTAATTAGAATTAAGGTAGTTGCAACAGATAAAAGCATTAAGGTTCCACCAATGATGCTGCTTAATCCAGCTAAAGATGTACTGCTAGAATACTTAAAAATCCTTTCTTGTGAGTTGTTAATTGGTATAAATTTATTATTTGAATTTGATTGATTGTCATATCTATTGTTCATAACACACTAATTTTATAGATATTTTTTGAAAACTTAAAATTTTTTCAAAAACCCGTTTTTACAAAAAAAGTATTAAAAAAGTTTATTTTTAGTATTTTTTCTCATTTTTTTATAAAAGTAAGTAGAACAAAAATAAAGAGGTAAAAATGATTATCTACAGAATAGGTGAAATAGTATATAAAAAAATTCAAGCATAATATTTGAGTCAAAAGGCGAAGGTTTTCAATATTGGGTTGCAGACCATTCGCGTTTTGAAAAAAACCAAAAAATAAAACTATATATTTACGAATTAAAAAATGAATATATTGTTCAATCATACGCATTCAAAGATTTTTTAGAAAGAGTATTGTTTATTGATTTAATTTCAACTACCGGAGTAGGTCCTAAAAGTGCAATCAATATAATGAATTTAGGTTGGCAAAAAGTTGTTAAGGCTATAGTTGAAGACAATTATTCATTTATTAGCAAAGTTAGCTATCTAAATGAAAAATTAGCAAGAATAATTATTGCTAATCTAAAAAACAAATGAACTAAAATATTGACTAAAAAAAGTGATGATAATATCGTTGATGAAAAAATACCTGAAGAAGAATCTCCATATTTAGATTTTGAAAACAACATAGATGATTTAATTAATCTTTTAAAAAACATGGGATTTAAAGAGAAGCAAATTAATATGGCTTTAACACAGGTTAATAAAAAGGCAAATTTTGACGATATGATAAACGAATGCATAAATATAATTTCAAAAACACACTATGAAAAAGGACTTCAAACTCAATAATTTTAGTGAATTCATAGGTCAAAAAAAGCTTTTAACAACCTTAAAAGCAATGATTAAAAGTGCCAAAATTCAAAATAAAAACATCGATCATATTCTTTTTAGTGGAGTCCCTGGAAGTGGAAAAACTACACTCGCAACTTTAATAGCAAAAGAATCTAATCGAAAAATACATTATATTCAAGCTATATCATTAGAGAAAAAGGCGGATTTAATAAGTATTTTAAGTGTAATAAACGAAAATGATATTTTATTTATTGATGAAATTCACTCTCTAAATAAAACAATTGAAGAATTACTTTATTCAGCTATGGAATATTTTGTTTTTGATTTAGTAGTAGGTGTTGATCAAAATGCCAAAACCATTAGAATGAAGTTAAAAAAATTCACTTTAATTGGTGCTACAACACTAATAAACAATATTGCAAAACCGCTTTTAGATCGTTTTGGGTATGTAGCAAGATTAGAAATATATGAAGAAAGTGATATTTTAAAAATAATCACCAATACTGCCAAAAAACTAAATATTAGTGCAGAAGAAAATGCTTTAGAAATTATTTCTAAACATTCACAATGCACACCTAGAATCGCCAATAATTTACTTAAGCGCTGCTATGATTTTTGTGTTAGTGATAACAAAAGCGTTTTATCAAAAAACACTGTTTTAAAAACGCTTAAATATTTAGATATTTATGAATATGGTTTAACTAAGCAACAAATTGATTATATTAATTTGTTGCGTGAGAGTTTCAACGAAAAATGAGTTTCTTTAAATACTATTAGTTCTATAACTAAGCAACATAAGGAAATAATTTTAAACGAAATTGAACCACTTTTGTTATTGCATGGACTAATTGAAAAAGGTGGTAGAGGTAGAAGAATAAGCACCCAAGGAATTGATTATTTAATCAAAAACGTTAAATTAAATATTTCTTAAAATTGTTAAAAAGCTCAAAAAAGCACCATTAATAAATATATTTATTAATTAAAACGAATATGGTAACATTTATAAGTATGAAAAACATTTTTAAAAAATTTTTCACCTTAAGTAATTGAAAAAGAATAGCAATTACAAGTGTTACCTTAATAGGTACAATTATTGCGATTTTTTTTGGTAGTGCTTTTTACATTAGCAACAACCCAAATAAATCAATTGAGTATGGTGGAGGTATTGAAGTTTTAGTTCAAGTTAAAGATAAAAATGGTCAAAACGCAGACAAAAATTTAACCGAACAAGTTTCAAATTCTTTATCTGACAGGTTAACAGGAGGAACAGGTCTTACAGGTACCAAAGTCTCTAGTGAGGGTGATGGTAAAATAAGAATAACTCAAAGTGGTGAATTAAACGATTCACAAAGAAGAGCTTTTGAGTCAAAAATAACCGATAAAACAATAACAACAATAACTGATATTGACGTAAATCCGTTGTTTTTCAATGGTAAATTTACAAAAGATGGTTCTTTAAGTGTTGGAAATGAAAATAATTGAATTCCTCCTTTTGCTGAAGATGGTGCTATTGCTACTCAGCAAGAATCTCAAAACGTAGTACAGATAACACTTAAAAACGATGATGCTGTTTTACAGTGAACTGAAGCGACAAAATATGTTTCAGAACTAAAAGATCAAGGTAAAAATGTTATTTTAATTTGATCTAACATTCAAGAAGCATTAGCTATAGCTAAAGAAGAATTTCCTAAAGATTGAGAAGAAAGTGGTCAAAATCTTTATAACTTCATGTATATAAATAACCAACCAACCACTATAACTTTTGACGAAAAAACAAACACACCAAGAGTTATTAGAAATCAACTTAAGAAAAATGTTTTTGACGCATCTAAATATTTAATTAGTGTGGCGAGTGTCGAAACACCGCTAAATACATCAAGAATTATTATTAGTGGTGGTGGTAACTCTCCATTTACAGTGCAATCTGCCAGAGAATTAGCTGATGGGATTAATTTTGGTTTAACAGATTATTCATTAGAAGTTTTATCTAGTGTTTATGTAGATAAAACATTACAAAATTCTGCCTTCGAATCCGCTATTTTAGCTGGAATAGTTGTATTCTCATTAATTGCAATTTTCATGATAGTAAATTATGGTCTATTAGGTGCTTTAAGCACGATTTCAATAGCTTTATATGTATTTTTAACCTTGTTAGTATTTACAGCTATAAGAGGTGAGTATTCACCATCAACTATCGCCGCATTAATCATAGGTATAGGTATTTCTGTTGATGCTAATATTATTACATTCGAAAGACTTAAACGTGAAATTTACAATGGTGATGGAGTAACTAAAGCTTTTAAAAATTCCAATTCACTTTCTTTATCGTCTATTGTTGATGCTAACTTAACAACAATGATTGTTGCCTTTACATTATTTTACTTTGGAACAAAAAGTGTAAAAGGTTTTAGTATCTCGCTTATTCTTTCAATAATTTTCACATTAATTGTTATGTTGATTTTTACTAGATTCTTATCTACTATGTTAGTAGGTACTGGAATGTTTAACAACAAATTGTGATTATTAGGAGTTCACAAAAAATACATTAAACAAGATCAATCTAAAAAATTAATTTACAGATTTGATTACAACAAAAATGCTAAGTGATTTGCACTAGGAAGTTTTATTTTTATTATAGTAGGTGCTATTGTCTTTGTTGCGGTAGGTTTAAGTAATGGAAATATTTATGATGGTGTAGAAAGAGCGATTGAATTTAAAGGTGGGTTGAATCTTATAATTCAAGGTAATGTTCAAGAACATTTTATTTTAAACGAAGAAGATGCAAATAATATAAAAGATTATATTTTCAAAAATGCAGATAAATGAGGCTTATTAAATGTAGATAAAATTTTAAGTGTTCAAAAAAATGAATCTTCAAGCAATGCATATTCAATCATAATAAGAACATCACAAGATTTATCAGACAAAATTACATCAATTCAAAGCGACTTACTTTCACAATTCCCAAGCTTATCATTTATCAATTACACAGTTTCTACAAAAGAAGCAAGAGATTTATTATTGAATGCTATGTTCGCTGTAGGAGCAAGCTTTATCGGAATAGTTCTTTATACACTTTTAAGAATGAGATGAACATTCTCAATTGCCGCTATTTTAGGGCTTATTCATGATTTATTAATGGTTGTTGCATTTGTAATAATAACTCGTTTAGAAGTTTCTTCAATTATTGTTGCAGCTATGCTATCAATAGTTGGATTTAGTATTAACGATACAATAGTTACCTTCGATAGAATAAAAGAAATTATTCATCTAGAATATTCTTCAAAAACAATTCTTTCAAAAGAAGACATAAATAAAATCGCTAATAAAGCGATAGCTCAAACCATGAAAAGAAGTATTTACACAACATTAACAACAATGTTTGCTGTTATTATTTTATTATTCTTTAAAAACGCAACTGACTTTGTCTTTAATGTAACTATTTTATTTGGTATTGCAATCGGAACTTACTCTTCAGTTTTTATTTGTTCTTGATTCTGAACAAAATTAGAATATTTCAGACAAAAACGTATTGAAAAAAGAATAAGAACAAGATACTGAAATATCAACAATCCAGAAGAGCAAACATTTAAAGGGATTAATGATTACTCATATTAATAAAATAACGCTTTTTTAGGCGTTATTTTATTATTTAAAAAAACTGTAAAAAAATAATTTTCAATATAACTTTTTATTTTGCTTTTTTATAGGTTAAAAAGTAAAAATACCCTTTGTTAAATATATGTTTTTTAAAAAATTAATATGATAAAATAAAAAAGAATTATTCTAATTCAATTTTTTATATTTATATATCATTATGGATTCGCATGGGTGTGCTAATTTTAGTGCTAGGCGTTAGAAGTAATGACTTAACTAACAAACTAAAAAATGGAGGACATTATTATGTCAGATAAAAAAGAAAAAGTGGTAGCAGCACCTGCTGAAAAAGTTGCTGAAAAAACAAATAAAAATCCAATCGTTTCTAAAGATAAATTATTAGAAGCTGGTGCATATTTTGGACACAAAGCATACGCTTGAAACCCAAAAATGAAAGAATACATCGTACCTAACAAAAAAAATAAAGGTTCACACATTATTGATATAACAAAAACACAAAAATTCTTAGAATTCGCTTACTCATTAGTAAACAAATTAGCTGCTAAGAAAACAAGTTTTATTTTTGTTGGTACAAAAAAACAAGCTAGAACAGCTGTTAAAGAAGCTGCAGAAAGAACAAATTCATTCTACGTAACAGAAAGATGATTAGGTGGAACATTAACAAACAACCAGACAATCATGTCTCGTGTTAAAAAAATGGAAGAATTAGAAGCTAAAGCAGCAAATAACTTCCAAGGTTACACTAAAAAAGAAGCTATTTTATTACAAAAAGAATTAGATAAATTACACAAAAACTTAGAAGGTATCCGTAACATGAAACGTTTACCTCAAGTTATGATTGTGGCTGATCCAAATGAAGATAACATAGCTGTTAAAGAAGCTAAAAGAAAAGGAATCAAAGTTATTGCTTTATTAGACACTAACTCTGACCCTGACTTTGTTGATTTTGGAATTCCAGCAAATGATGATTCTGCTAAATGTATTTCATTAATTATGACTATTTTAGCTGACGCTATTGTTAAAGCTCAAGGTGGACAAGAATTATTTGCTTACCAAAGCGATGACAAAGTAGTTTTACCTGAATTCCAAAATGCTAAACAACCACAAAAAAGAGAATTCAAAAAACCACAAACACGTGAAAACAAAGGGGAATAATCATGGCTGATTTAAACTTAGTTAAAGAATTAAGAGCAAGAACAAACGCTGGTTTTGCTGACTGTAAAAAAGCTTTAGAAGCTACAGATTGAAATTTAGAAGCTGCTATTGACTGATTACGTGAAAATGGTGTTGCAAAAGCTGCTAAAAAAGCAGGTAGAATTGCGGCTGAAGGTTTAGTTACAATTGCAGGAGATAACAAAAAAGCTGTTATTGTTGAATTAAACTCAGAAACTGATTTCGTTGCTAAAAACGAAAACTTCGTAAAATTATTAAACGAAATTGCTGAAGCAGTTCTAAAAGCTAACGCTCACACATATGAAGAAGCTTTAGCTGCTAAATTATCAGATGGTTCAACAGTAGAACAAGGTTGTGCAAACGCAACAGCTACAATCGGAGAAAAAATTTCATTCCGTCGTTCACAATTAGTTGAAGCATCAGATAACCAAGAATTAGGATTATACGTTCACGCTAACGGGCAAATTGCTGCTATTGTTAAAGTTGAAGGTAAAGATGCTGAAGCTGCTAAAAACGTTGCAATGCACCTTTCAGCTATGAATCCAGAATTCATTTTATTAGAAGACATTCCAACAGAAAGAATGGAAGCTATTAAAGCTGGTTTTGAAAAACCTGCTAACTTCGATTCTAAACCAGAAAAAATTCAAGAAACAATCGTTTCTGGATGATTAAACAAACAATTATCAGAAATTGTTTTAGTAAAACAAGGTTTTGTAATGGAAGATTCTTTAAGTGTTGAAAAATATTTAGCACAACACAATGATAAATTATTAAGCGCAGTAAGATTCGAAGTAGGTGAAGGAATTGAAAAAGTTCAATCAAACTTTGCTGAAGAAGTTATGTCATTCGTTAAATAATAATTTTTAAAAATAAAACTACACTTTTATAACAAGTGTAGTTTTATTTTACTTTTAAGCCTATAAATAAGGGGTATTCGCAAATATTAATATTTATTTATTTCTATGTTTTTTAAATTAATATGGTAAAATTAAAAAAACACTTTTAAGAAGTATAAAATTAATAAAAATTATATAAAACAATTTATATTGAAATTGTTATTTTCGATAATTTCCATAAAATGTACCAATTTTATTAATTATACATATAAGTGTTTATGAAATAGTATAATAATAAATATTATATATTTTTAATCACACATTAATAACTTATACATTAAAAGGGAGTTAAAATGAAAGAATTTTCATGCGTAATCGCAGATCCTATTGGTTTACACGCAAGACCAGCAACTATCATTGTCGGAACAGCTGGTAAATTTAAATCAGATTGTAAAATTGTATCAAACGGACGTGAAGGTAACTTAAAATCAATAATGAATGTTATGGCTTTAGGTGTTAAACACGGTGGAACAATCACAATTAAAGTGTCTGGAGAAGACGAAGAACAAGCTATCGAAGCTATCGAAAAAGCTTTAAAAGCAAATAATTTAATTTAATAATAAGCCTAATCAGGCTTTATTTTTATTTTTGATAATGAAATATTTAATTTACTGAGTAAAAAATTTATTATCTATTTTGCTCGTTATTTTAATTATTTATTTCTTGTTAAGTATTTTATTCATTTATTTTGGGCAATCAGCAAGTAATTTAAAACAAAACTATTTTGATATTTTAACGTTTAAATGATTTTTACATCTTAATTCAAACACACTGCAAGAAAATTATTCTAACGCTTTCATTTTAATGTTAAATTATTTTTATTTAAGTGTTATTTTAATTTCTGTATCCTTAGTGTTAGGTTTTATTTTAGGATACATAATTGGTCTTTTAAGTGCAATTTACCTTAATAGTTGATTTGATTTTTTAGTAAATATTATTACTTTTTTTGTCAGTGGCGTACCAATTTTTATTTTAGCGCCAATACTCATAGATTTTAACGAATCTATAGATGCGCCAACTTTATTCATTCCTGCTGATTTAATTAACAATTGAGTAAGTTTTACATCGATGGTTGCACCAATGGTATTAATAATAATTTTAAGTACAAGTATAACAATCAATATAACTAAATCGCAAGTTTTAGTTATTTTAAAAAAATACTATATTACCAACATGAAATGTAACGGATTTAGCCTTAAGCAAATAATTTTTAAAGGAATTTTTAAAAATTCATTAATATTAATTTTTCCGTTTTTACCATCTTTACTAATGCTTTTGGTCGCTTATACATTGATAATTGAAAGAATATTTCAAATACCTGGAATGAGTGTTATTTTATTAAACGCACTAAAAATAAATGAATCTAATTTACTTATACTTTTTATTTTAAGTATTTGTTTTTTATTCTTGTTTTTCAACTCTTTATCAGTTTTTATTTCCGAATTACTAGATTCTTCTAAATCACTTAAATACAAAAACGCATCTAATTTTTCTAATTTTTTAAAAATAAAAAAGGACTTAAATGCAAAAAAAACAATTTAATTTCGTAAAAAACCAAAAAAACGAAATATCTTTTAATGCAGCTCCAAAGAAATTTTATAAAACTTTTTTAGAGCGCTTATTCATCAAAAAAACTAATATTCTAATATTAGTGGTTTTTTCTTTTTTTGTGGTTTTTAGCATATGTTACTTATTTATAAGTCCTTACTCTGCCAATAAAAGTATAATTAATTCAATTTATGCGTATAATTTACCCTCAATTTTTGAACCTAAAGTTAGTGTTAATATTTCTGATATCAATAAATATAATTTACTTAATTCATTAAATGAGTACGGTTTTAGTTTTGACAGCGTTTTTTTTAAGGATGGTTTTATTAGTGTTACTTATAATCCCTATTCACTAATCAACGCTTTTGAAAAAGTGCAAAACATTAATACTAGTAATTTTTATACTTTTTTAGGCACTAATAATTTTGGAATTGATAATTTAACACTTTATAATAAAACTTTAGTAAATAACACTTTAGTAACATTTTTTATATGTGTAATTTCATGACTTTTTGGGACATTTTTTGGCGTGATCCATGCATCTTTTTCTAAAAGGAATTTCAGTTTGTCTTATCATTTAATAAGTCTTTTTGCACTTATACCATCTTTAATTGTTGTTATTATCTTTTTTAATTTATATAGTTACACACTGTATAAATTCATTTGTATAATGTCATTTTTGCTTATAATTCCCTTTTATTTAAATTCATTTATCTTTAGCAAAAAATTAAAAAACACGGAATTATATTATTCTTATATAAGCTTAGGTTTTAGTGATTTTAACTTAATTTATAAATTTTATTTACCAAGGGTTTTGTTGCAGAATTTAATTTTAATTCCCGAGAATAACGCAATCGCTTTAATGATTTTGGCTTCGCTTAGTTTTTTTGATATTGAAGGTATTTTTAAAACATTAAATATTGGCAATCTCTTTAAAGACATTATTGACAATTTTAAAAATTACTATTACAGCTTTTTTGTTATTTTTACTTTTTCAGGTTTTTTAGTTTTATTGAAGCTAATTAGTTTTATTTTATTTAACGCATTAACAATAGAAAGGGTTTAAATGAAAAGAATTTGAAAATTTTTAGGTTTAATATCATCAATTTCATTTTTACCAATTTCGCTTTCTTGTACTTATGTTGGTGATTTATTAAGCAAAAACACTTATATTAAAAGTTATAATTCTGCCAATCTCTATCAAGATACTAATTATAAATTCAACTACTTTAAATTTATAGAAAGCGATTTTGATTCCTTGAATTTCGAAGGTTTGTTCAAATATAAATTTGTAGATAAAATAGAATATGACTTTATTAACAAAAACACTAAAACACCTACAAAAAAGGTCGCAAAATTAAATTTAGCTAGCGCTATTAAACTTTACTTTGATAATGATTTAACAATCACTTATGATAATGATGATTATGATTTAAATCACAAATACAATGACAATTTATCAATTGTTAACGCTTATAGTTCTAACATCACAAGTATTAACAACCCAGATTTTAAAAATAATTTAAACGCAGCTAATAAAATCGAGATTTTTATAAAGAAAGCACCTTATGTTTTTGTTAATAACCAAAAAAGCACATATACTCTTGAGGCACAAGATTTTTTAGTAAATATTGATAATCCCGAAATTAAAAAACTTTTAGATGAATACCAAATAAAGATTAAAAATACATCCAACTCAGTAATTTTAGAATCAAACCAAAAAAAATATAATTATGATTTTGTCTTTAAGGTTTTAAGCAATAATTTTATTTTTAACCCTGTAAGCAATAAATATTTAGAAGATCAAAAAATTAAATTTAGTGAATATAACCCAACACTTAAAGATCGTTTAAGTCTTAACCATTATTTATTAGTTTTAAACGATTATGAGCAACAAAAATATGTGAAAAACAGTAATTTTGTAGATTTTAACTTTAGTAATTCGTCTGAATTTATTTCTGAAATAATTTTAAATTACAAAAGTATAAAATTAGACGAAGAAACTTTTAGACTACAATTATTTAAAAATTTCAGACAAATGTTAGTTTCTGAAGCTGACTTTGATCTTTTTAATACATATCAACAACAGCAAATACTTAACAATTCTAAAAATTATGGGCTAACTTTTTACACTAAAACACTAACAAATAAACCGTTAAATAAATTTGTGTTTGCTACTGATTTTACTGATAAAAAGTTTGACTTCAACAACACTTACGCTAGGTTAATTTATCAACAAAATCAACAACAATTAATCAACACAAGTTTAAGTTATAACGATATACTTAATAATTCATTCGCTTTTTTATTCTTAAAATACATTAATAATGTTTTTAATTTTAACGCTGTTTTTAATTATTTAAATTTCCAAAACTATTTTTATTCTCAAATTTATCCTTTTAGTATTTTCGAGAGTACGCAAGCAAATAAAAGTAATTATTTAAATGTTTCTGATACTTTATTTTGAATTAATAACGTTGATTTAAACTCTTTTGGTGATTATAAAATAAAAAATAACATCAATATAGTTGATAATAAATTATCATACACACAAATATCTAAAAATTTAGATTTAGCTGAACAATTTAAAAGTTATCAGTATGATTTTATTAAACAAAACATGAAACAACTATTAGACAAATTTTACGAAAATAACAAAGATTTAATATCGACAAAAATTCAATTTAACATCCCGGTTATTTCACAAGGTAATTTCTATTTACAATTCATTTATCAAAATTGAATTAATTTAATTAATTCATTAGATTCGCGTATTCAAGCTTCATTCGAATTTGTCAACGACGTTAATTTAAATGACAAAAATTATATTTATAATAAATATGAAATAAGCTATTTTGATAACACTTTAGAAAGTTTTTTAAAAAAACTTTTTGAAAAAATTACTTTTAATCAAATTAAACAATTAGCAAACAAATATGATTATTTTAACATCAGTGAGTATATTAAAAAATATAATATTACTTCAGAAAAAGAGTTTATAAATAACTTCAATCAAAATAGTGTTTTTAATCAAAGTCTTATTTTAAAAGATATTAATAATATTTATTTAATTCCTTTTTCAGAATTTATCATTTTAGATATAGGAGATTTTAACAAAAAAATAGTTCAACCACATTTTAACAACCCTATAAATGATTTAGGCTATACTATTTTTGATGATATCAAGGTAAATTAAAAGAGTAACTACTTAAGTTACTCTTTTAATTTTACGTTTAAACATCCGATAAATAACCTTTAAAATTCTTAATTAAAAAGTGATTTTTTGATGTTTTGATTAGATTATTATCAAAGTCATAAAAATCAATTTTTATATTTAACGCTCCAGGATTATTTGTAGTGTGTTTGTTTATTTTTAAATATTTTATTCCGGTATAAAAATTATTTTGAGTGTTATTTATTAAATAATCACTCATGTAATTATTTAATAAATCTTCAATAAAACTAAATCCTTTAAAATCAAACCTAAGAGCCTCATATGCCTCTATTTGGTTCATTTTTTGGTTGTTTCAAATGCTTAAGTTATTTTCGAGTTGTTTTATGGCTTTATCGATTAAATTTTGCATATTTTCTTCTAAAAAATCATCTAAATTTTGACCTTTATCTAAATTTTCAGAATTTAAATAAGTTTGAATTTTATTTTCTTGGTTTAAATATCCTTTAAATAAGTGGTAATGTCTATTAAAATCTATAGAATTTCACTCATATGTTTGGCTATCAGTGTTTTTATATATTACTTGAACATAAATTTTGCTAATTTGTTCAAAAGGATTTGTTAAATTTGCGTATTGTTCTTGCGGAGAGTGATTTTGGTAAATTTTAAACTCTTGAACAACGTCTTTTAAATAATCAGGTATTGGAATATAAAATCATTCTGGATATTTATTTAATAAATAATTAAAGTATTTACTTGTAATTAAATTAGATCCATCTACTAAAGAATCATATTCTTGATAATTAAAAGGGTTATAGTAATTTTTATAATCTATTTTAAGTGTTGGATTAGGGATAAATTCATTAAATTGTAATTTATCAGAAAGATTTATGAATTTATAATTACGGTTAAAATCACTGTATTTAAAGAAATTATTAATTGTATATGTATTGTCTTTATATTGTGATGGAGTTATATTTTTATGATCTTGATCATAAAAATGAATACTAAATTTAATATAGTTGTTTTCAAGATTATATGTAAGATTTTGGAGTCGAATACTTTTAATGTTTTTAGGAAAATTAGCATATGCTTTTAAATTTAAAAGCATAATATCTGATAAGAGTTTTTGTTGTATATCACTATAATAAAAGCCCAAAAGTCTAATTTGTTTAATGTCAATTAAATTAGGTATAAAATCTTTATAAAAATTATATTGATCATATATTTTATAAAGCAAAAATTCAAAATTATCTAAATAAAATAAATTTGAATATTCTTTTTCAATAACTTTATTTTTTTGATTATTTGATAACTTTTCAAAATTTTCTTGTTTTTTAAAAGCTCGCTCCCAAGAAAAATTTGGGTATAAAATAGAATCATTTTGGTTTTGTTCAAATAAGTTATTTGTTTTTTTGTCAATTAAATTTTGGAATTCAAAATTATTTAAAATAAAAGCTAGCTGTTGAGAGTTTAACTTTTTTTCTCCCTCAAAATTTTTTATTTTTAGTTGTGTGCTATTGTTGTTGCAACTACTAAAAATAAAAAATAAAGGAGTAGCTGTAAAAACACTTAAAAATTTAAATATTTTTTTCATAACTCTCCTTTATTTAATTATTATAATGAGTTGTATTAAGTGAGTAATAAAATCCTTTTTGATCCATTAATTCTTGATGTGTTCCTCTTTCGATAATTACCCCGGCTTTAACCACCAAAATTAAATCAGCGTTTTTTATTGTACTCAATCTGTGAGCAATTATAAAACTAGTTTTATTTTCCATTAATTTATTTAATGCATTTTGAATAATTTCTTCAGTAAAGGAATCTACATTACTGGTTGCTTCATCTAAAATTAAAATCTGTTTATCAGCTAAAATAGCTTGAATAATTGAAAACATTTGTCTTTGACCGTGAGATAAATTAGCACCATTATTTTCAATCAATGTATCGTAACCTTTTTCCATTGATAAAATAAAATGATGAGCGCCGATCAATTTTGCGATTTGAATTATATCTTCATCTTTAGCTTGTGGATTAGCCAATTTTAAGTTATTCATAATTGTATCATTAAAGAAAAATGAATCTTGTAAAACAATACTCATGAATGATCTTAAGTTATTTTTGGAAATATTCTTAAGTTCATATTTATCAATTAAAATACTTCCTTTGTCATAATCATAAAATTTACTTAAGAGATTTACTATCGTAGTTTTTCCAGCGCCCGTAGGACCAACGATAGCAATTTTTTGACCTTTTTTAGCTATAAATGAAGCATCTTTAAGTTGGTAATTCTCGCTATCTTTATTATATTTAAATCACACGTTTTTAAATATAACTTGACCGCTAACATTTTCAAAAGTTATATTTTCTATATTTGCGCTTTTATCGTTTAATTCTAATAATTTAAAGATTCTGTTACTTGAAGCTATTCCTAGTTGGATTTTAAAATTAAGTAATAATAAATCTTGAACAGGTCCTAAAAGATTTCAATTTAAAGCAATATAAGTAATAATAAAACCTGCTGTTGCGTGACCTTGTGAATCTACACCTAAACCATTTATGCCTCATATTTGCACTTTAGTTAGATAAAAATAAACACCAATAAATGCGACACTTAAATTTATTACATATAAAGTTAATCCAAATCACGGGTCAATACTTCTAGAGATTAGATCACCTTTAAAAGCGGTTTTTTTAATGTTTCTAGCAATCTTGCTAAATTCATTCATTACTGTTTTTCTTTGATTAAACGCATTTGTTACTTTAGTGTTGTGAATCATTTCTTCTACAACTGCACCCAACTGACCTCAGGCGTCTTGTTGTTTAATAAATAACGGTTGTGATTTTTTTAACACCAACAAACTTAAACCGAACATAAAAACAGCCATAGGTATAACTATTAAAGTTAATTTTGCGCTTGTTAAAAACATAAAAATTATTGAAAATAAAATGCTAAAAAAGTTAAATATAGCTGTATTCAATACTCCAAAAAGTGTATTTGAAACATTATTTATATCGTTTATTAAAGTCGAAATTAAATCACCTGCTTTTTGCGAATCATAGTATGAAATAGGCATTTTAAGTAATTTCTCCATCACTTCTTTACGCATTCTTCCACTAGATTCGTAAGTTATTTTTATATAAATTCTTTTTTCTCAATATCTAAAAATTCAATATAAAATAAAAGCAATTGTCATAATTGACATATCGATACTAAAACCTTTAATATCTAAAGTGTAATTATTGTGATTGGTTATAGCTGTTTCAATATATTTTCTAAAGATATAACCAATAAAAATAGTCCCGATAATATAAAAAGTAGCATTGAAAAAAGAAATAATAAAACCAACCAAAAAACGTCTTTTTTCTTGTTTAATATATTTTAAGAACTCTTTAACAACCAAAAATGCATTAACATTATTTTTTTGCTTTTTTGGTTTTTTAAATAATTTTTTAAGTGTGTTGTTAGTTATTTTTCTGTGCATATTTACCTTTGGTTACTGTTCTAATTGGTTTTTATTAAGCTCTTTGTATCAGATATTACTTTCTAGCAACTCTTGGTGAGTACCTATTGAAGCTATTTGCCCTTTGTCCATAATAATTATTTTGTCTGCGTTTTTTATTGAACTAATTTTTTGGCTTATTATGATTGTTGTACACGAATAATTATTTTTTATATTTTGAACTATTTTTTTAGCTGTTATTTCATCTAAAGCACTTGTTGAATCATCTAAAATTAAAACTTTAGGATCCATCAAAAGTGTTCTAGCGATTGAAATTCTTTGTTTTTGACCACCGCTGAAGTTTTTTCCTCTTTGTTCAACTTTTCTATTTTCTCTTTCAGTGAAAGTATTTATTATGTCGCTAGCTGCACTATTTTTTACAGCTTTTTGAAATTCTTCTTCGGTAGCATTTGGTTTAGAAAACATAATATTACTTTTAACTGTTCCTGAATAAAGTAAGGCTTCTTGATAGACAATATTAACATTATCTCTTAAATTTACTGTGTTTATTTCTTTAACTTCTTTGTTAGCTATTTTAATTGAACCTTCTTTATATTCGTAATTACTCATTAATAAATTGGCGATTGTGCTTTTTCCGCTTCCTGTAGGGCCTATAATTCCTAAAACACTATTAGGTTCCACTTTAAAGTTAATATCTTTTAAAACATATTCTTTGCTATTTTCAAAATATTTAAAATTGAAATCTTTAAACTCAATAGAAAATTTGTCGTTAGAATCAAAATAAATACCATTTTTATTCTCAAACTCTTCAACTGGATATTCAATCACTTCTAAAATTCTTTTACTTGAAACTTTAGCTCTAAAAGCAACGATTAAAAACTGACTAAAAATTAAAACACCAAAAGAAATTTGAAAAGCGTAATCAATAAAAATATTAATATTAGCTAAGTCTTCAGCAGTTAGTGAATTATTACTTAAAGCATGTCCACTAATACCATAAACCACAACAACAGCCAAGTTTATTAGCGCAAAGAAAAAAGGATCACCAAAAGAAAAGATATTATTAATTTTTTTCTGATTATTAATTCATTTTTGGTTTACTTCTAAAAACTTTTTATGTTGAATTTCTTGTAAATTGTAAGCTTTAATTATTCTAGCCCCTAAGATATTTTCATCAACTTCTTTTGTGATTTGGTCCAAAATTACTTGATTTTTGTACATAAGTGGTTTACTCATGTGCAAAATAGCAATGGTCACAATAACCATAAGTGGCAAGATAATGATAATTGAAGTACTTAAAGTTAAATCTGTAAGTAAAGCAAAAACAATACCTCCAACAATTAACAAGGGAGCTCTAACTAACGAACTTGTAGCTAAAACCAAAAATTCTCAGTATTGAGCAATATCATTTGATACTCTTGTCATTAAACTTTCGACAGTTATTTTACTAATGTCTCTTAAACTAAGTTTTTGAACTTTTGAGAAAAACTTATTTCTAAAAAATTCACTACAGTTTTCTGAACCGTGAGTTGTGGCCACAACAGAGGCCATACTTGTGGTAACTGCACTAATTATCAAGATTATTAATAAAACAAGTAATTGTTTATAAACAACATCTGTAGAACCTTCTAATACTGTAAATGTGTTAAATAATACAATTTTTGTCTCGCTATTTTCAGATGTTACAGTCATCATTTTGATAAACTGTGAAATAAAAATAGGTATAGTTAATTGAATCAAAACGTTAATTAAAATAAAAAATACTCCAAGAAGTAATGAGGTTTTTACTTTTCAAGGAAGCATCATAAACATCTTAAACATATCACCCCTTTTGTATATTTTAAATTTTACACTATTGTATTTTTATCACTTAAATAAAGTAAAAAACATAAATTTTTTATGAATTTGATCCCAATTTATTTAAATATTGTAAAAACTCCTTTGTGCAAGGAGTTTTAGTTTTATCTTACTTTAAAAATTCGCTAATTTTTTCGCTTAATTTATTAGGTTCAAAACCTTTAAGTTCATAAACTTTTTGACCATCTTCACTTCATCCGTAACCCTGTGCTAAAAATGCATCAAATTTATTGAACTTAGCTAAACGGAATCACATTGAATCGCTTGTTGCTTCTATTGCGTAAATTGGTTTTAAGTGTAAACCTAAGCTTTGAGCTAATTTATCATTAACAACTAACTCTTGTAAAACAGGAACTGAAATTACTTGAGCTTTAATGCTGTATTTTTCTTCTAAAATCTTAGCTGTTTCAATTGCTAATTGAACTTCACTACCGCTAGCTAAAATTGATAAATCATAATTAATTTGATTTTTTACTACATAAGCTGCTGGCAATTGTGCTTTTGGTAATAAATTAAGAGATTTTAAGTTTTGTCTACATCCGATAATAGCCATTTGTTTTGTTTTTGAATCTAATGCCCTTTGGAAAGCCCCTAACATTTCAGATTCATCACATGGACGAATAACTTCAACATTAGCCATAGCTCTAAGCATTGGAATTTGATCAAATGGTTGGTGTGTTGGTCCATCTCCTCCAACTTGGTATGAATCGTGTGTAAAGACGTGAATTGCAGGGATTTCCATTAAAGCCCCTAATCTAATTCCGGCTTTCATATAATCACTAAAGGCCAAGAAAGTACTATCGATTGTTTTTAAATGTGAATCTAAATTAATTCCGTTGTTTATCGCAGCCATTGCAAATTCTCTAATTCCATAACGAATGTTAGCACCTTCGTTTTTACTAATTTGTTTTGCAAACCCAACCTTTGTAGCGCCATATAAATCAGCACTTCCACCTACAACACCTGGATAGTGCGCGTCGATGTATTGCATAATTGTACCGATGTAGTTACGTGTAGCAACATTTGTTTCAGTAAATTCCACTTTAGATAAATCGAATGTTTGTTGATTTGATGTAATTTTTTCTAATGTTGCAGCTTCATTTGGATATTGTTTTTTATATTTTGCATACATTTGCATTCATTCATCATATTTTTGTTGTTTTGGTCCTCATGATTCTTGAGCGTAGTCATATACGTCTTGATCATATTCAAAAGCAACTGTATTTTGCAATCCGATTTTTTGTTTAAATTCAATAGTAGCTTCAGGTTTTAAAGTCCCATTGTGACCTTTAGGTTGGTTAGCAACTGGTGTGTTAGCAGCAATAATAGATTTTACTTGGATATATGAAGGTAAGTTTGATTTTTTAGCTAATTCAATAGCTTTTTCGATTGATTCGTAATCATTAACATCAGCTGTGAAAACGCTAAAGTTTTGAGCCTCAAAATATTTTAATAAATCAATGCCATTAACTTCATCACTAGTTGAATCAATTTGTACATTGTTATAGTCATGAATTAAAATTAAACGATCTAATTTTAATGTTCCAGCAAGTTGAATAGCTTCTAAGGCAACACCTTCTTGAATACATCCATCACCATGTAAAGCGTAAATATCGTGATCAAAAACTTTGTAATTTTCTTTGTTGTATTGACTTTGTAAGTATTTTTGACTTAAAGCCATACCTACAGCCATAGCTATCCCTTGACCTAAAGGTCCTGTTGTAGCGTCAATATAGTCATTAGCGTCAATTTCAGGGTGAGAAGGAGTTTTTGAGTGCAAGTGTTTGTGTTCTTGCATATCTTCTTTTGATAAAAGACCCATGAAATGCATAATTGAGTAAATAGACATAGATCCGTGTCCAGCACTTAAAACAAATCTATCACGGTTAATTCATTTTGGATCTTGCGCGTTAATTGTTAAAAATTTTGTAAATAATGTGCATGTAATTGGGGCAGCACCAATAGCCATTCCTATGTGCCCTTGACCAGCTTTATTAATAGAATCTAACGCAATTGCTTGCATTGAAGAAACTAATTTTTTTTCTAGTTTATTCATTTATACCTCTTAAAAATTAAATGTATAAATATTATAAATTATTAAAACTAAAAAAATAATAAATGGTGTTTTTTGCCACAATTACCAGCAAGATTAACCTCAATTTTTTCAAAAATCAAGAATGCTTATATTGTTTAAAAAATAAAAAAAGTTAGGCAAAACTAACTTTTTAATGATGTGAGTGAAAACTCAAAATAAATATCGCAAATAAAACCCCACATAAAAGTATTATTATCACTTTTAATCAAGTTTTTTTGTCAAAGTGTGTGTGATAAAATTCTGGGAAAAATTCGACTAAACTGGTAAATAAGAAAATACCACCAATAGCAGCCAAAAGAAAGGCAAATAATCAATCTAAATTAGATATAGCATCAGCAAAATATGCGCCCATTAACATAAATGGCAAGAATAAGCATAAAGCTGAAACTGAAATTAAAATTGATTTAGATTTAGAATAACCCGCATCTCTTAGGCGATAATAAAATAAAATTTCTTCAGGAATTAAATGTAACACAAGTGAAATCATAAACGCAATAGTCAATGAACTATTTTCGTTATTTATGTATTGATTTATTAAATATCCTAAAATAAATCCTTCTGGAATTCTATGTGTTAAAAGTAAAACTAAAGCAATAACTTTGAATTTACCTGCGATTTTTTCGCTAATAGCGTCCTCAGCAACCGAAATTGTGTCATCTCTGTTGAAAATGTAATCAGGATGTTCATGGTTGTGAATGTTGTTTTGATCATGATCATGAACATGAACAAAAGCATTTATTTTATTTCCCTTTATTGACATTAGTTTTTTGTTTAATTTGTAGCTAATAACATACTTAACAACAAAAGAAAAAATTATTCCAACCAACGCTCCACCAAAAACTAATATCACGTTATATAAATATGTTATGTTTTTGTTGTTTGCATCTACTTGCAAGGCAAATAACGAACTTTTTTCAATAGCGTCACGCATAAATCCAAAAAGCGACATAACGATGAAAAACCCTGTAATAAAGGCGTATAAGTAAACTTTTAATTTAGGTGTAAGTCGATCTTTAAATAAAGGTAAAATGATTGCTATGCAAATAGGGATTATTAATAAAATGAATAAAACTACAAATACAAATAATGCTCTTGCGGCATTCATCCCAATTTGAATCGAAAAATTATTTATAAGTTGTTGCATGTATTATTCGTTAATTTCGATGTTGTGATATACACTTTGAACATCGTCATCATCCTCTAATTTAGCAACAAAGTCTAAAAGTTTTTGTTGTTTTTCTTTATCTAATTCCACATAAGTATTAGGAACATAAGTAACTTCGTTTTGAATAAATTCATTAATATTTAAACCATCTTCAATTAAAGTTTTAACTTCGGTAAAGTTCTCAGGTAAAGTAACAACCACATATGTTTGATCATTTGTTTCTAAATTTTCAACTGGTAATTCTAAAATCGCCATTGTTAAAGTTTCTTCGTCAATTAAATCTTTTTTAAATTCAATAATTCCTAACTTATCAAATGTATATGGAATTTGACCTGTTTTTCCTAGTGAACCATTTTGTTTGTTAAAGTAAGCTTGAATATTTGAAGTTACACGATTAACATTATCACTTAAAGTGTTAACGATAAAAGTAACACCTCCAGGAACTGTAGCATTAAACATAATTTCTGTATATGCTGCTGCGTTTTTATCACCTTTTGCTTTAGCGATAGCTCTTTCGATGTTATCTTTAGGCATGTTTTTAGCCTTTGCTTTTGAAATAGCTAATTTTAAGGCTGGGTTAGTTTCTGGATCAGCTCCTGCTGCTGAAGAAGCAGCAACAAAAATTTCTTTAGATAATTTTTGAAAAATTTTACCTCTAGCTGCATCTTGTGCACCTTTACGGTGAGCGATATTGGCCGCGTGTGAATGTCCTGCCATTGTATTCTCCTTATTAATTATTTAATTTCTTGTGGGCTTAAAGGGCGATAAGCTCCATCTCTTTTATGCTGTGAATTTGTATGTAATTTTTGAATTCTTTCAATTATATCTGAATTTAAGTTTTTTGAAATTTCTTCTTTGTTATCAAGGTGAGATAAGTAAAAATCAATATCGTTGTATGTTATTCCCAACTCATCTTCGTCACTTTGACCTTCTCATAAACCAGCACTAGGTTTTTTAAGAATTATTTCTTCAGGTACATTTAATAAACTTGCTAAGTATCTAACTTCTGATTTTGTTAAGTGACTAATAGGTAATAAATCAACACCACCATCTCCGTGTTTAGTGAAGTAACCGATGTAATATTCATCTAAATTATCAGTTCCCGCAACCAATAAATTATTTTCTTGCGCTAATGCATATAAAGTAGTCATTCTTAAGCGAGGCATAATGTTTGCTATTGCTAAATTATTAGTTAAATTTAAAACATTATCAAATTCTTTTTTTACTTTTTCTAGATTAACTTCAAGAAAATTCATGCCTAAATTTTGTTCTAATTTTTTAATATGTGGCATATCAAAATCCATATTATTAATAGGCATAATTACTCCGTAAGTACTTGTGGGGAAGGCTTTTTTGGCTAAAGCCACAACTAAAGCTGAGTCGATTCCTCCGCTAATACCTACAATTAATCCTTTAGCTTTTGCGCGCTTTACTGATGTTTGCAAAAACTCCACTAATGTGTCGATATATTTAAGTGCATTTTCTTTGTTAAAAGATATTTTTTTACCATTATATTGTGATATTTTCATAATTAGTCAAATTATATTATGTTTTTGTAATATTTAAAATTTAATTCAAAAAATTAAAATTTATATGTTATTATTTTTTTGACCTAAATAAAGGAGAATTATGCTAAAAGTTATTGATCACCCATTAATAAAAATTAAACTAACAAACATGCGTGATAAAGATGCAAATCATAAAACATTTAGAAGTAATTTAAACGAAATTGCTTCATTAATGGTTTATGAAATATTAAGAGATTATCAACCTAAAAACGCTGAAGTAATCACACCATTACAAAAAGAATATCAAGGTTACGATTTTGATAAAGAAATTATTTTAGTTCCAATTTTACGTGCTGGATTAGGAATGATTGACGGAATATTAAATTTGGTTCCAGAAGCTAGAGTTGGACATATTGGTTTATACCGTGATGAGGAAACTAAACAAGTTCATGAATATTTTTATAAAATGCCGCAAATCTCAAAAGATTCACTCGTTTTAGTGGTTGATCCGATGTTAGCCACTGGCAATAGTGCTGTAGACGCAATAAACAGACTTAAAAAAGACGGATTTAACAACATAAAATTAATTTGTTTAGTAGGTGTTAATGAAGGTGTTAATAACGTTTTAAATAACTTTGGCAATGATTTTCCAATTTTTCTTGCTTCTTTAGATTCAAAACTTAATTCAAACAAATATATTGAACCAGGTTTAGGGGATGCTGGTGATAGAATTTTTGGTACAAAATAGCATTCGCAAAAAAGCTTAATAAACACGATCAAAAGTCGTGTTTTTTTAATTTTTGTGATTTTTTATTTTTAAAAAAATTTATTTCGTATAAAAAATAAACTTTGTGAAACGTATTAAAAAGCTTATAAAATTTTCAATTAATTTTTTATTTAGCCCAAAAACACTATAAAAAAGTAAAAAAAGTAAATTTTTATTTTGTGTAAATTACCAAAAAATAAAAATTTAAAACAAAATAATACAAAAACGTTACAGGAACACAAAAAAATACAATTTTATAAAATTTAAACATTGATATATATAAGATAGGCTTACTATGCAAATTTATAAGTTCAAAGCGAGGTGATTATGAACAAAAAACTAAGAAATGGATTAGTTGTTACAGCTGCGGTTGCTGCCACAGCAAACATCGCCATGGTTCCGGTTTTATTAACAACAAAAACAGCAAATAATTCAGCTGATTTGTTAAAAATTTTACAAGCATATCAAAGAGAAGGTGAACAATATTTAAATGAATTAAGAGTACCGGCAGAAACTTTAGAATATCAAAATTTAGCTAAAGATACAGATGAAGCCAAAAAAGCTTCTGTTAATACTCCTAATTTATTAGATTTAGTTAATAATATTAAATTATCTATTGAAGATGTTGATCGTAAATATCAATCACTAACAAGTGAGTGATCTCAAAACTTTACAAATAGTTTAATACAAGCTAAACAAGCTTTAAATGAAAGTATCTTTTTGACAATAAAACAAAAAAACGATGCTAATGAAAAAATAAATGACTACGAACAAGCTATCAAACAAGAGTGAGATTGAAAAAAATATAAAAATTCAAGTGAAGATTTAGATAATTTAACACAACAAATTAATACATATAATAAAGAAAACGAGAATGCTAAAAAAGAATTTGATGCTTTTAAAGAACAAATTCAAGCACAAATTAAACAGCAACTTAATGATGAAGAGCAGCAAAAAGTAAATAATCAAATCACTCAAACCACTAAAAGAATATTGGGGGCTGATGTTGTTACTCCTGATACTTTAGTACAACTCAAAAACCAAATTTCTAATATTTTAGAAGATGCGTTATACTCTTCAACAAAGCACTTAAGCGCAAAACAAAAATATGATTTAGCTTTATCTAACTTGGTTGATTTTATTAACTCTTTAGATCAGAATCACTATCCAAATTTTATTGTATTCGCTAATGAAGAATTAAATAAAATAACAACACTTATAACTAATAAATCAAGAGAAAAGGCTTTAAATGACGCTACACTTAAGTTAAATACATTACTTTTAGATTTGACTGAACACAAGGCAAAAATAGATGTTCAAAGACAAAATATTGACTCGTTAATCGAACAAATAACAACCTATATAAGTAGCTTATCTGAAAATTTAAATAAGTATAAACAACTAAAAAATACCGAATTAAAGCAATTGGATGAAAATAATTTATTTTTATTATCTTATGAACAATTAGTAGAAAAAAACAAATCAATTGATAATTACTTTTCTAGCTTAAAACAAGAGACAAAAGAACTTTTAGAAGCTCAAAAACAATATGAAAATTCTAAAGAGAATCTTTTAGATTTTTACAATTCCTTAACACAAAACAGAAACGAAACAAAAATAATTATTGCCAACGAACTTGATAAAAATGACGCATACACACAAGAGCAGCAAACTAAGCAAGCTTACTTATTGGCTGCAAGTAATTTAGACGAAATACTATCTTTATATAAAGATATAGAAGATAATAATTTACAAAATAGAGTTATTTTAGAAAGAGTTATTAATAAAGTTAAAGAGCTTAAAAATAAATATCCAGATAATTTTACAGTTCAACAAGATGCGGACAATAAAATTAAAGAATATACACCATTTTTAGAGTCTGATAATTTAGAAGTTATAAAATCAAAAGCTAATGATTTAGAAGAGTGACGTGTTAATTATGAAAATGATTTATCTCAAAGACTCAAGGCATTAGAATTTTTAAATCAACAAGTTCAAAAGTTGAATTCAATTATTTCAGATAATCAATCTAACTATCCTACCTCAACTTCTCAAGCTGCATTTCAAAGAGATTCGTTTATTGAAACTATTAGCGAAGATTCAGATATTAACGAAATTAATGAAGCTATTGAGCAAATAAACGAATTAATCTTTAACCTAGACCAAAAAATTAAAACCTTACTGAATGATAAGCAACTTTTTGAAACAAGAAAAAATCAATTAAAAACATGAGCTGAGGAAAATATTTCAGATCTAAAAGAACTTAATTCTACTTTAGAAAATAAAATTAACTCCTTAACAACAAAAGTAAAAGGAACAGAAGAAATATCTGTTGTGGCTGAGGCTATCAAAGAGATTAATTCTTTAAATGAATATATTCTTTCTGTTTATTTACCAATTAGAGAATATTTAGAAATTAAGAAAAATTCATTGTCAAATGTTCAATTACTAGATGATTCAAATAAAATAGAATCAATAAAACAAAAAATAAACGAAATTGACCAAAGACTCAATAAAACAGATAAAAACAAACAAAATTATCTCGATGCAAAAAATGAAATTAACGTTTTATTATTTGATGAGGCTAAGAATTATTACGATAAAAATTTAGCTTTAGCTGATTCTTTATCAACACAACACGATGATAAAACACTTAAAGAGTTTGTTTTAAAAATACAAAACGAAACGCCTTTATTACAATTAGATTCGCAAAGTTATTTTGAACAAGCTAAAAAATTAAAAATTGAAATCGATACTTTCAATTTAAGAAATACTTTAAAACAATTAAATCAAGAAATTGACAGATCTCAACAATATGTTAATGATATTAACGATCCTGAAAATGTTAATTCTCAAATAATTCTTCAAAAAGCAAACGAAATATCACAAAAAAGTTCACAACTAGATCGTTCACAAGCGGATTTCGTTTCACAAATTAATAAATTGTTAGATGAGTTAAAATTAACAAATCAACAACAATACACAAAAGCTAAAGAAAGTGCAATAGCAAATTTTAATTCACATATATCACAAACTAAAATACATGATAATAGTGATGAATCAAATAAATGAAATGCTTTTATAGATTTATCAAAAGATAATTTGTTAAGAGAAAAAGAAATTAATAATTTACTCGATATTAGTTACTCACAAATAAAAAACTTAGTTAGTGAATTTAATAATAAAATAGCTAACACAAAAAACGAAAAGCAAATTTTTGATAGTTGATTAGCTGAAGTTAATAAACTAAAAAATGATAACTATTTAGAAATTGAACCTCAGTTTGATAACAAATTACAAAATATTTTAAATCAGTTATCAAATCCAGCACAAGCTAACAATTACAGTAATTTGGTTAATTCACTTAGAGCTTTAAGAGATGAATTTAAGGAAAAATCTAGAGTAAGACAAGATAATATTGACTTAATTGCTGAAGCTAATGAATATATTAGAACTAATTTAAACGAGAATTCACACAAAAATATTATTGATGAATTAAATCAACAAATAACCAATAATACCTTTAGTTCGAATGATCAGATAAATAGTGTTTTATTAAAAAATCAAAATATATCTAATGCTATAGAAAGAGCCAAAACACAAAAACGTAATTCAGACAACAATGTAAGAGACTCACAACGTGCGTATGTGGATTTAAAAGCAAAATCAGTAAAATTAGCTGAAACTATGAAGAAAAAAGGTGAAGCTCACGCTGTTTATGCTAGAAGTTTAGACGAAATAATAAACTCTACAGCTAGGGTAGCAGAAAAACAAAACCCATCACCAAGTTTTGCGCAGGTAGAAGAATCAATTTTAACACTGCAAAATAAGTATAATATTACCCAAATGCTTGACAAAAAGCAAGATTTATTAAATTTAATTAGTGATTTTGAACAAATTTACAACGCAAACGCATCAGTTAAATTTGATAATCCACAATTTAATGAGGCACAAAACGTTTTAAAAGATTTATTAAGTTCTAATAAAATGCCTTTTGAAAATGAGAATCAAAACCCTCAAAATAATCAACAAAGATACGAACAGAGATTAGTGAAAGTTAAAAGTGACTTTCCTAATTTATATAAAAACTTACAAAATAGATCTTTTTTAGTTCTTTCAAATAAAATAAATGAACTAAAATATAACAACCAACAAACACAAGATAATTTTGTAACAAAGACTTTTAATTCATTTGTTGAAGCACAACTAAATCAAAAAGTGAGCGAGCTAAAACAAAATACAGATAATTATCAACCTAGTGTTAATCAAATTATTAACTCAATAGCTGTTTTAAAAAATACTTTCGAACCAATTAAACAACAAATAGATAATTATTTAAATAAAGATAATTTATTAAGAAATAAATTAAAAGAAGATCGAATTAACGATAATTCTTCACCTTATATAAACATTTATACAGATAAATTAACAAAAATTAATAAATCTCTAACAACTCCAGTGACACCTCAAAAAGCGCAAGCGTTAGTGGATGAAGTTCAAAAAGTCATCAACGAATATGAATCAACTAAAAGTGTAAGAATTAGATTGAATCAAGCTTATGATTCTTTAATGAGTAAAATCAACCAATATGAAAAATATCAATTAGCAATTTCTTCAAATGGTAACAACACTTCTTTTGTTAGTGAACAATACAACCAAATAAAACAAACTCTTACTTCTGCTAGAAGTGGGTTAAATACAGCCAAAACACTAGAAAATGATTCATATCAAAATACACTTTCGCAGTTACAAACTAATATTGAAAATGTTGTATCTTACTATCAAAAAGCTCAACAGCTGATGAGAGATAAAATTAGCAACTTAATTAATAACTCTAAAATTGCAAATAATAATGCTGATGCTAATCAAACTAAAGAAATTAATAAATATAATCAATATATTGATTCTTTATTAAATCACAATTTTGATTCTAATGATTCTAGTCTAAATCCGCTTGTCAAAGATATGATTTTAAGATACAATCAACTAGAAAATGTAACAATAAGGGATATTAGACAATTAAGAGACGAATTTAATAAATTAATCACTAAAGCAAAAGAAACAGCTAATTCAAAATTAGCTTCAAATATATATGAAGCTGACAAGCGTCAAATTTATAGTGATATTGATAATTTATACAATTCAACTTTTACCAACCAAGCTTTAATTAATTCTCAAAGTTACACAAACGCTATCGTAAAAGCTAAAGAATTAATTAACAAAGTCTATGCTCTTAAAAATGAACGTGACTTAGCTAATGTTAATTCCGATTATAATAGTGCCTTATCATTGGTTCAAACATATTTAACAAACACTTTAGGTAACAATCCAAACTATAGAACAATTAAAGATCAATTAAATTTAGTTGTTCAAAATTCAACAACAACAAAAAATCAAGTAGGTAAAAATATTGATCAAATAATTTTGCTTACACAGAAATTAAAACAATCATTAGAGAGTTCTAAAAGCTTAAAGAATTCAATAGATTCACAAATTCAAGAACTTAAAAAGCCATTATTAGTAACTATTAAAGATGCAGAGAACTTTATTAAATTATATGAAAATGTTGCTTCTATCGCTAGTGAAATAAACGCTATAAAAGCAGCAAAAAATCAAGCTGACAGCGTTTATCAAAATGTAAATAGCACGCCACAGCAAATAGAACAAGCACAAAGTACATTAAGTGGTTTATTCACAATTAATTTCGATAAGGCCAAACCAGAAATTATTAAAAATGAAATTTCTAAAGAGTCCAATTCATTCTCTGAAAATCAAAAAGATTTTTTATTTAATGGTGGAGACGAACTAGAATACTTAAACAAATTACAAGAACTATTAGAAAAACAAAATGAACCTGGCGTAGACATAGAAAATATTAAAAGACAAATAGAAGAATCTAAGAAAAAGCTACAACAAAACACAATTAAAAAACAACAACTAATCCTAAACGCACTAAATAATGACGTTTTATTACAAATTGATAGTAGCTCAAAACAAGCTTCTCAATCATCTCAAAAATTATCAGATGAATATTCTGCACTATATGCACATCCCAGTTTTGACGCAGGAATAGTCAGAAATGTAATGACATATTATCAAAATTTATTACGCCAAAAAATGAGTGAATATAGAGAAAAATACAAAAACAGATTAAAAGTAAATCCGGATGACACGGTAGCAAGGTTATTTTTAAAATCTACAGAAACTACTTTAAATTACCAAAATGTATTACTTCAAAATTTTGGAACTAGCACAAATCACATACAAGATTGAGACAAAACTTCTACTACAGTTTTTAAAAAATTTAGAAAGCGTTATTATGATTCTAACTTTGCCTATGGATATTATGGTCTCTACCCTAAAGAAGTAGGTAAAAGAATACTTATAGTCCCCAAACCAGACGCTATTTTGTGAGAAGCTCACGGAATTGGTGATTTATTGGGTATTAATTATAATATCGACACCGCTGACTTATACCAAGGTTATTATGCAAGCGAGGAGGGTTCAAAAAGTAGTCAAGCAGTTTTATTTTTCTTTGTTGTTGATGGATTTATACCAACAATTTTAAAATCTTACGAATATACAGAAAAAGTTGTGGATATAATAAATTCTATTAATGAATACACAAATGAATGAATGAAAAAAATCGACAACGAAAATGATAAGATTCAGTTATTGAAAACTATTTCATATGCCAAAGCTAGATTCGATAAAGTTATTAATAATATAACCCAAAACACTTTTAAATCAAGGTATAGATATGATAAAAGCAGAGATCCTAAAAGAATGGGGCTTATCTTAGAAGCTTATTATAACGACCTAAAAAAAGAAGCGGCAGATAGGGTTAATAGCAAATATACTGCTGATGACAGAGCTAATAAACAGTATGTTGAAAATGTTATAAAACAGACTCAAAGTTTTTATGAACAGATAAAAACAAGTTCCAAATCTCAAAGAGAAAAAAATGAAGATTTATATTCAACAATAATTACACTTGAAAAATCTGTCGACTTTGTCAACAAGAATTTTTATCACTTTAATATAAATGGATGACAATCTAGAAATGATTGAAAAATAATACCTGATCAATTAAGTGATTTTAGTGATCCAGAAAATATTAGAGATATCATAGAAATATATAAAATTTTAGTAGGTATAAACGACAAACTAAAAATTCCTAATAATTCTAAATATTCGATCCAGTGGTTACAAAATCCACAGTCACCAGACAATGTAGCTAATGATTATTTAACAAGAGGTCAAAGACAATACTCAAAAGCGGTCAAAATAAACGAAAATGGTCGTGATTGAAACAGAGATAATGATCAAAAAGGTACTTTATATACATATAATGAATTTAAATGAAATTATAAAAATAAATTCAAAGTAGCCAGAGACAGAATATTAGAATATGCTTATGTTGAAAAATGAAATGATAAATCATTACAAAATGAAGCGTTAAGAAAAATTCAAGAATTAGATTCATTAGTTAATTCACAGAAACCGAACTATGAAGCTGCTTTTTCACAGGCTAAATTATTTTTAGAACGTGTAAATTATAAAAACTTTTAATTACCCTTGTTTTATAGTTTAGAAAGTTTATAACACATTGAAACTTTGATTTTGTTGAATATTTTAAAACTAAGACATTAGTATTTATCAAATATTATCACCAAAATAGTTATAAAAAAACACAGCACATAAATAATTAAATGTGGCTGTGTTTTTTAGTGTGTTGAC
>NZ_JAZDWZ010000009.1:0-43370 GCF_036350065.1 Mycoplasmopsis ciconiae
CTAATTTAAATATCAAGGTTTTTAACAAATTTAGCGTTTTTCTCGATAAATTCTCTTCTTGGTTCAACCTTTTCACCCATAAGTGTTGAAAAGGCTCAATCAGCCTTGTAAGCGTCTTCTACTTGAACTTGTAAAAGATTTCTATTCTCTGGGTTCATAGTTGTTTCTCATAATTGATCAGCATCCATTTCACCAAGTCCTTTGTAACGTTGGATGTTAAATTTAATGTTTGGGTTTAGTGTAGATAATATTTTATCTTTTTGTTCATCTGTGTATGCGTAGTGAATAGTTTTACCATGCGAAATTTTATATAAAGGTGGTTGAGCTATAAAAATGAATCCATACTCAATTAATTCTCTAAAATAACGGTAAAAGAATGTTAACAATAAAGTTCTAATGTGTGCACCATCAACGTCAGCGTCAGTCATAATAACAATTTTGTGATATCTTAATTTGTTGATGTTAAAATTATCACCCATGCCAGTACCTAATGCAGTAACTAAAGACATAATTTCTTCGTTTTCTAATACTTTTTCTTGGCGTGCTTTTTCAACGTTTAAAACTTTTCCTCTAAGTGGTAAGATCGCTTGTGTATTTCTGTCTCTACCCATTTTTGCACTTCCACCAGCTGAGTTACCCTCAACGATGAATAATTCGGAAATTTCAGCGTTTTTAGATGAACAATCAGCCAATTTTCCTGGCAATCCGCCATTATCAAATGCACTTTTTCTTCTAGCGTTATCTCTAGCTGCATTTGAAGCTAGGCGACTTTTGCGCGCTTGCTGGGCTTTTTCAATTAATTTTTTTGCATATTCAGGATTCTCAGCCATTTGGCGTTCAAAGTATTCGCTAAAAATTCTATTAACAGCTGTTCTAGCGTCTTTTGATCCTAATTTAGCTTTAGTTTGTCCTTCGAATTGTGGATTTGGGTGTTTTATTGAAATAATAGCAGTTAGCCCTTCGATAACATCATCTCGTGAAAACTTTTCGCTTTCATTTTTAACAATGTTATTTTCAATTGCGTAGTTATTTATGATTCTAATAAGTGAATCATAAAGACCTGCCACATGGGTTCCACCTTCATGCGTAGAAATGTTATTGGTGTATGAAATAATGTTTGGACGATAAAAATCACTTACATATTGAAAAGCAATTTCAACAAGCATCCTAGTACCGTCTTCTTTTGCGCCGTCACTAGTTGATGCGATATATTCTTGAGATATGTATTCAACTTCATCTTCTAAAGGTTTTAAACCTTCATTTAATTCATTTACATAATCGATAATCCCATTTTCAAAAATAAATTCTTCATATGTATTATCTCTTAAGTCCCTGACGCTAACACTTAAACCTTTATTAAGGTGAGCTATTTGTTTAGCGTGGTCAATTATTACTTCTTTGTCGAAAACATTAGGTTCCATAATACTAAAATCAGGGTGAAACTCTATAGTAGTTCCTGTGTCGTTTAGATCTGTTTCACCGATAATTTTAGTATGTTGAGTAATTTTTCCGCCATCAGCGAATTTAGCTTGATAAATTTTACCATCTCTTCTAACAGTTGCTATCATCAAATCACTTAGAGCATTAACTGCGCTTGATCCAACTCCGTGTAATCCACCACTATAAGCATAAGAATCTTTATTGAACTTACCACCAGCGTTTGTTTGTGTTAAAACAACCTCCAAAGCACTTATGTTAAAGTGCGGATGTATATCTACTGGGATACCCCTACCATCATCTTTTACAATCAGATGGTTATCTTTTGTAATAGTAACTTCAATATGAGAACAAAATCCTGCCATATGTTCATCAACAGAATTGTCAATTATCTCTCATGCCATATGGTGCAATCCAGTCTTACTAGTTGTACCAATGTACATCCCAGGTCTTAATCTTATGTGTTCAAGACCCTCTAAGTGCTGAATATTACTAGCACTGTAATTATTATTATCAGCCATTATTCTCCTAGGTTCATAATTGGCATAATTAATAATTTTAGAAATTTGAATATGTATAAAATAAAATAAATAAAATAGAAAAAAGATAAATATTTTAGATTAAATTAATTAAAATTAAGGTAAATTATAAAATACCAATTAAGTATATATTTTTTTAAATCGTATTATTGAATTATACCACCATAATTAAGGCCTATATCTCAAAATAATCGGGAAACATTTTTAAAAACAATAATTTATTTGCCTTAAAACAAGTCTTATAAAAGCAGAATTTTAAGGCTGACAAATTACTTTTATTTGTAATTTAGCTAATATTTTTTGTTATTAAATTAGTATTTTTAGCAATCAAAAAACTCGTAAAAATTACAAATAAATAAAATTATCAAAAAATTAATATGACTGTGGCACAGTGTTATTGGTCAATTTAATATTTATTTTTAAAAAATATAAAATAAAAATTATTTAAAGATACTTTAAATTAATTACTAAAAATAAAGAAACATAATATTAACTATTTATTTTTTGTGTTTTATATCAGAACATAAGCTAAAAAAACATGTGAAAATTTTCCAATTTTTTATTGATTTATTTTTGTTAAAAACTTGTTTTTTAAGAGAAAAATCACAATTTTTGTAATGTTGCTATTTAAATTTACTCTTTAAATTTGTAAATACTTTGTAACAAAAATAGATTGTTTTGTAATCTTATAAATTACTAAATTAGTTTTTATATCTTTAATTTAGTAACTTGAAAATCGTCTTTATATATTTTGATATTTATTTATCTTTATTATTTTTATAAATAATTAAAAAACAGATCAATTTATTAATTTAAAATAACGATACCTTTTATTGAAAATATGCTTTTGTTGAATTTGTTTGAGATAAAAGTATTTTTGATTCGAATAAAACATAACTTTAGAATTTATTGTTAATAAAAAATTTAAGTTTGTAAAACCTGTTTTTAAATTGTTGTTTTTTAGTTGTTTTATTATTAATTAATAATAGTTTTAATTTATTTTTATTAATAAAAAAAGCTTAAAAGTGTTTTATTAGTTTGACAAATATATGTTTTGCTGTTATTCACTTATTCTAAGTTTATATCTATATATTTATCTAAATCCCAAAAGCATAGATACAGTTTCAAATAAGTTCAGCTTTTTTCAAAAATTTTTGTAACTATTACAATTGTTACAATATAATTTAATTGGTTCCTTTATTTTTGTTAATAACTTAGGAACCGAGTTAAAAACCAAAGCCCGCCTTTTAGGTGGAATTTTTGTTTTTAACAAATCAATTAAACAAATGAGTTAATTTAACCTTTTTAATAGAAATAATATTTAACTTTTCCTTGCAAAAAATATAAAAAAATATTTTGCATTTGTTAAAAAATCTATTAAAATTATTTTGACTTAAAAAAGAGTGGGTTTCATATTATTAATGCTCGTAAAAATTTGTTTTTTATATATTTTTTAAATTGTTATCCTACGCTGCATATTATTTATTGTCGCTCATAATTTTTTAGTATCATAAAACAGGCATATTAGTAAATATTTGCCTGTTTTTTGATTTTTTTATTATTTTTTTGTAAATATCTATTTTACACAGCAATAAGTCAAAAAAATTGTTTTTAAATTTCGTTTTTTATTATAAATTTATTTATTAGCCTATTTTACACAGCGATAAGTCAAAAAATTAAATCATTAGCCGCTCAGGCAGTTTTTTTATTTCGTGTTATAATTTTTACGAGACGTAAATATGGTAAATATAGTATCGATAGCAAATGTACATCTATATTTTGTCTCATATTAACAAAATAAAAATTTGTAAGCTATACCACGAGCTTACGATTTATATTTTTAGAATTATTAATTTTTAAAATTAAATTTTTAAACAAATATCAACAAAAAGGAAACAAAATGAACAAGAATAAAAAAATAGTTATTTTGTCATCTTCGTTAGCTGGTATTGGTCTAGCCGCAGGAGCACTTGCAGTTAGTTGCTACGACTCTTCAAAAGAAAATGAAGCAATAACTCAAAAAACTACTGATGAGCAATTGAAAAATATTAGCGTAACAATTTCACAACAATCAATTGATCCAAAAACCGGTAAGATTAATGGATTAGTTCCTGTGATTAATTACGTTACAGGTAAAAATGGATTTGATAAAAGCAAATTCGAGGCTTCTATCGTTAGCTCAAAATTCAAATTAGATGATAAGAATGAACCAGTATTTAACACAGATTCAAACAGATATACATACACAGTTACAGTTTTAGTTAAATCTAAACCTGAAGCATCTTCAAATGGTCAAGTTTTTGAACAAACAGAAGATTTTGATGTTTTAGGACCTGTAGTAAGTGCTGACGAAACACCACAAGCTATTGCTAAAGCTAAAGAAAACCAAGCAAGATTAGAAGCTGAAAGAAAAGAAGCTGAACAAAAAGCTCAAGAAGCAGCTGAAAAAGCTAAAGCTGAAGAAGAAATGAGAGCTAAACAAGCTGAAGCTGAAAAAGCTCAAAGATTAGAAGCTGAAAAAGAAGCTGTTAGAAATAATCTTCAAAACGTTGTTAAAGCTCCAGTGGTAGCTTTCAACGGAGATAGAGCGCAATACTACTTACCAAACGAATTATCAACAGCTCAAAAAGCTTTTGAATTCGAAAACGCTCACATTTTATTCAAGGCACCATCTAACATCAATGCTAGTGTTGAATTATTAGAATTAAAATTAAACGCTACAGCCGAAGAAAAAAATGTTTTAGACGTAGTATTCCAATATACTTCTACACAATTCCCAGAAATTAAAGTAACAAGAACAGTTCAAATGGGTGGATTTAAATCATTATCTACATATAATGAACAAATGCAATCAGCATTCCACAAAGAATTTGAAGCTGCTAAACAACAAATTTTAGACAATGTTAAATTTGACTACACAGATAAAGCAAATACAAAATTATCTAATTTAAACGTTGCAAACGTAACTGTTACAAACGGTGATGTTGCTCCTGCTGTAGTTAAAGTATTGTCAATCGCTCCAAAAGCGGACCAAAACTACATGTCAAACACAGCGGTTGTAACATACGAAATCGTATCTTCAAACGCAGACATGGCAGATGTTAAATCATCACAAATGAGTGTTGAAATCTCAGGGTTTATGACTGCTGAAGCAGAATACTACGCAGACATGAACTACTTAGATAACGCCTTAACAGAATTGGTTTTAGTTCCAGTTACTCAAAGTGCTGAAAACCAAACAAACCCTTCAACAGCAAGAGAAGCTTATAATTTATATAATAGAACAGAAAATTATAAAGACATTATGAGCGTAGCTTACAACTACAACAAAGATTCTAAAATTGAATTTGCTGATAATTCAACATTAGCATCAACTCAAGAAGTGGATAACTTAAAAGACTACGCTAATGTAGAATTTAAACCTTTAGAAGTTTACACACTTGTAACACACCCAGATTTAATTCTTGTTAAATTTGAATTATCTAAAGGATTAGCAAAACTTACAGGTACAAAAATTCTTGCAGGATTCACAAAATATGTTGCTCCTGAAGTAAAACCTGAAGAACCATCAAAAGAAACAACTGAAACTCCACAAGAAAAACCAGTAGTTACAGTTGATCAAAAAGCTGAAGAAGCAAAAAGATTAGCGGCATTAACATTAAATGCTACACCAGTGTATAGCGAAACTGCGAAATACTACGTTCAGTCAACATTTAATCAAATTGCTAAAAATGCCCAAGTTTTACCAAGTGTATTTAAAACTGAATATGATAATGAAGTAAGTGCTGCTGAATCATTCGATTACAACGCTTCAAACAATTCAATATTAACAACATCATTAGCTGTTGAATCTTCTGGGGAAGTTTCTGCTAAAGTGCAAAGTGTTCAATTAGTTGCTGATGATGCTAAAGGAACATTAGCTGTAAGTGCTACTGTTGTTTCTACTAAACCAGGAATGGAAGATGTAACAGCAACATTAACATTAAGCAACGCGCTTAGTGGATTCTTAACAACAGAAAACGCTAATAAAATTAAGAGAAATGTTTCACTTTTAATGCAATCATACTCAATCGTTAAAAGTACTGACTCAACAAATAGTATTAAATTTACATTAAACAATCAAGATTTAGCTCCGGTTACAAACGTATCTGTATTCGATACATTTAACCCATCTAAAGTTATCGATGGTAAAGAAGTAAAATTATATTCATTATTTAACAATGTTAATGGATTTGAATCTAACTTCCAAACTAACCAACCAGCTACAAAAGTAGATGGATCTGAAATCGTTACAAGATTAAACGAATTAGTTCCTGGTATTGAACTTAAAAAAGTTGAATTAAAATACTTAGCAGTTGACGTTACCCCAAATGTTCAAAACGGAGAAGTTAATGTAGGAAACTTAGTTGCAGCATTAATTCCTGGTTTAGGAACAAGTGAATATTCAATTCCAGTAACACAAGGACAAGAATTAAGTGCAAAAGGTGACGTTATCGTTCAAAATCAATATGTTTCAGATAGCGTTATTAGATATGAAAGATTATCTGGATTCTTAAACAATGAAGAAGCTCAAAAAATTAAAGAAAATTGAATTTTAACAGCTAACGACATAATAAGCCAAACAACTCAAAATAATAGAGTTATATCATTTGTTAATATTGCTAACAACACTTTAACTGATGTCAAAGCCCAAACATTAATATCAGAGGCAGTTACTACAAAAGAAGGTCTTACAAAAGAACAAAAAGATGAAATTTTATCACACTATAGCTACTTAGTGGGAGAAAATGCTCCATATTCACCTTTCTATATTCCTTCACAATACCAATCAAAAAATCCTCAAACAGGAGCTAGAGAATCTCATGCATTAGATCCTCAAACACCTTATGGTCAAAATTATGTATTTAAACTTAAAGCTTTAGCCGCTGAAATATCAGACGAGGAAACAGGTGTTGTTAAATTAACATTTACATTAGTAAATCCATACCACCCAGATTGAAGTATTAATGATATTCAAAACGTTACTATAAAAGGTTTTGAAACACAAAAACAAAGAGATACTGCAAACAAAGCTAAAGAACAACAATTATTAAGTAAATTAGCTGAATTATTAACAAAAGACGCTCAATCAAATCAAAGAATTTTCGTTGATTATGATTACACACCAAATAAATCTACAACACAAGTTGCTCAAGCTAGAACACAACAAAATTACACAAACTTTAAAGCTACTCTTGTAAGTGGTTTAACTGACGGAGAATTTACAGCTAAATTAAAAGAATTAATTTCTAAGAACTCTGATGAATATTCAAAATTTGAAGATTTATTAAATTACCCAATTTCATCAGTTAAATTCACACCAGTTCAAAACACAATTATGCCTGTTCCAGGTACTAGTGGAGAAGCTCAGTTAACTTTTGAAATTTCTAGAGTGTTAGATAATTTACCAACAATTCAAGCTCAAAACGACAGAACAATTAAAGCAAGTGTAACAGGTGTTGTTGTAAAAGGATTTTCAATTTCTGCTGAAGAAGAAAAAGCAAGATTATCTAAATTAAAAGTTCAATTCCAATACGAAACACAAGGATATGTTTCAACAGATCAATACAACAATTTAGATTCATTATCAGGACAAGAAAATGTTACTAAAGATCAATTGGCTAGCTTCGCTCCTTTAAGAAATATTTCAATTCTTAAAGCACAACAGATTAAAGACGCATTTAGTGAAATTGCAAATTATAAAGATGAACAAGCTAATGTTGTTATAACAGCAGTGGCTCTTACTACCCCAAATGACAAATCAAGTAGAAACTTAACTATTTCTTATAAGATAGTATCTACTAAACCAGGTATGATTACTGAAGTAAATGGAAAACAAGTACCTGTTGAAACAGAAACAATGACAGCTACATTTGGTGGATTTAAAACATTAGCTGAAAGCGAAAAAGAAAAACTTGTTGACTCATTAAACCAACAACTTCCAAATGTTACTGTAAATTACACAGGTGCAGGAGATAAAGCTAAAAATGCTGTGACACCTGTCAAAGTTGTGGCTATGGATGATGTTACTTCATTATTCAATGCGACATTACCTACACAACCTACTTCTACAGAAAACACAGAAAGCAACCAACAATCACAATACACATTATCAGTTAAATCCGTAGCCTTACCTCAGGGTGCTGATGCAGCTAATAATGATTCTGTAGTTGTTACAGTTGAAATAGCAAGCAATGAAAATCCTGAAGTAAAAGCTACAAAAGAAATTTCAGTTAATGGCTTTGCAACATTAAAACAACAAGTAACAACACAAGTTAATGCTGTAGCTGCTAAAGCAAAACAAATTACAGCTTCAATTAAAACACCTACTGAGTATGATTTATCTCAATTCTTACCTTCAGTAGCAAACGATGTTATTATTAGACACATTGAAAACATTGAAGTTACTTTAAAATCACAAGAATCAGATTTATTAGCAAATGTTAAAGGTGTATTCGTTCCAGGCTCAATTGAAGTTGATAACCAAAAAGGAACAATTTCATTTGAATATAAATTAGTTTCAACAAATGAAGAATTAACAGGGTCAAATCAAGTTTCATCAAGAGTTCTTACAGGAACAATGACTTTAATGACTCAAGAAGCTTACAATGCAGCATACAAAAAAGAAGTTGAAAGACTTAACACAGTAGCTGCTATGTCTCAAATTAATGGACAATCTGCAAATCTTGTTTTAGGTGTAGATCCTAAATTTGCTAGTGTTACAAATTTAACATCTGATATGTTAATTTCAAATTCAACAATGTTATACAAAGATAAGAATGTTAACGCTTGAGATATGATTAACTTCTTAGATACAAACTTTGCAAACACAAACAAAGTTTCATTAAGAGTAGTTTCTGTAGAAAAAGGATTTAAACCAAACAGTGCTATTGTTTCATTCGTTTTAGTTTCAAATAATCCTGAGCAAATGGGAATGATGGATTACGTTGTAAACAAAAAATCAGAATTAGGATTCTCAGGTGTAACTTCAAAACAATTTACTTCTGAAGTTGTGCTATACAACTTAATGACAAATGAGCAATTAACTAAAGAAGAACAAATTAAGAGACAAATGATTGAATCTGCTTTAGCAAGTACAACATTAGTTTCTACACAATTACCTAAAGAAACTCGTGATATTATCGATTACTTATCATTAGTTGCTACAGATACAGGTGTAAAACCATACAATAATGTATTTGAACAAGGAAGCGGAGTAATTGATAATTTAGTTAAAGAAGATTTAACATTAGAAAATCCAACTGATTTATCTGTTGTAGCTTCTGGCCCAGCTAAAGATATTGAATATTCTCAACCTACATTTAGCGAAATCACTGTAAAAGAAGTTAAATCTGTTCAATTTAGTAAAGAATCTAAATTTGCTCAAGAGGGATTCTTTGTTGCTTCATATCAAATTGTAAATAATGAATTAGCTCCATTATTACAAAACTTGAATACTACAACTGATTTATATGTAGTTTTAACATTAGGAAATAAATTCGTATCTAACAACGTTACATCTCCTAAATTCTTAGTAAAACTTACAGGGTTCAAATCACAATTGGTTGCTAACCAAGCCCAAGCTCAAGAAATTCAAAGAGAGCTACAATTATTAAATGCTGCTACACAATACGCAAACATTTCTAATGCAGTTCTTAATGATAATGCAGTAATTTCATTAGAAAACATCAAAAACCCTCAAAAATTAGCCGAAATGGTTAAATTTAATGTTTTATCTAATGGTTCATTAGCTAACGCAAACGCTTTTGCAAACGCTTCAGAATTTAATTTTGGTGATCAAGCCAATGAAAACTACAAACCTATTTACCAAATGGCTTTAGGTTTAAATACTTACACAAATGATGCATTTGCAAAATTAACTGCCGGAGCAAAAGAAATCTATGATAAAAATAGAGATTCTAATTTAAGTGATGAAGATAAAAAAGCTAAAATGGATAAACAATTATCATACTACTGACAAAATATTTCTCCATCATTAGCTGGAATTATTAAGAGAACTTCACAAGACCATGTTAACTTTGCATTAGCTATGAGTGTTGAAGAAGTCGTAAATACAATTAATTCATTTATGACAAACGGTGAAAACTCTTCATTAGTTGAGCAATATAACAGAGCAGGAAGTGATGAATCAAATAAAAACTTTGTAGCTTCATTAATAGTAGATGCGGCATTCAAAAATTCATCAGCTTCATTCCAATCACCTTTACTTGTAAACTTCAAAGTTGTTGACGCTCATGTACTTTCAAGTGATCAATATCAAGTATCATTCGTTTTAAACTACGTTGTGGAAACATATGATAAATATGATCAAGAGAAACCATCAGTTTCAATCCCTACAAGAACAGTGTTCTTAAATCAACCAACAAAAGCCGGTCTTGATTTATTAAAAGGTGTATCAAATGCTATTGCTAATGCATCAGCTGAATTCAATTCATCAGTAAACTTTGACATGACTGCTGCTGCTGCTGTTGTAAACTACAATAAAGAAACAGCAACAGCTGAAGAAAAAGCTAAAATAGCACAATACACAGAAGGAACTTTAACAACTTCTAAAGAATTTGAACAATACTTAGATCAATTACAAGTTGTTATAACTTCAGTGGTTGATGACAAATACAATGGTCGTATTGGTGTTAACTATAGAGTAGTTACAAAAGCTACAGAAGGTCCTTTAGCTGATAGTAAATACAAAGAAACAGCTGAAAAATTCGCTTGAATTAGTCAATTTGATTATGTAGCACCAGCTGCTGAAGAAGTTCAACCAGAAGCTGCAGTTGCAGAACCTACTCCAGGTACTTCAACAGCCGCTAGCGAAGGAACAGATTCTTCAGCTGCTCCAGCTGCTGCACAACCTCAACCAGCTAACACTGGAGAAACTTCAGCAACTACTGGATCAGATGCAGGACAAACTGAATAATAAATTTTAGTTATTAATCATTTATTCCCAGAATAACTAAAATCAATTTAAAAAGCCAGAAAACCCAGTTTCTGGCTTTTTTGTGCGAATTTTCCACATATAAAACTATTTATTTATGTAATGCTTAAAATGTTGTATGATAATAAAAATGCCTTAGGGCAATTTTATTTTTTTTATTTAATTTTTTACAAAAGGAGGTGATTGAGTTATGTCAGATAAAAAGAAAATAGAACTTTTTAGAAAAAAGAAACAAAATGTCTTGACAGAAATTTATGATAAAGATCAAGATGAATTTAATACTGTTAATAAAAATTCTAAAGTTATAAAAGCTAACACAACTTATAGAAGAACCAAAATGAATAATTTTGGGTTAAAAATATCTAAGTTATATTCGCCTATGCCAATGTATAAGGTTTTAATTATTACAACAATTGTTGCGATATTTTTTGGTGTAATTAGCGTTTTCTTTGTTAAAAACGTTGGTATTTATAATTTTGGGCTAGCTGCATTTGGTCAAGCGGCAGCTAGGTTAGTTGTGGTTAAATTACCCGCTAGTGTCGCTGCTGATGTACGTAATTTAATTGACCAAATTATATTCTGATTAGCTTATATTATTTTAAGTATTCCTATTTTTATTTTTGGTTATTATAAAATAGGAAGAATATTTACAATATTAACAGTTTTATTTTTAATTGTTAGCTCATTTACATCAATTGGTATTGGTCTTATTCCTGGAGCAAACGAAGTTTATTTAATTGGTGATTTTTCAAATAAAGCAGTTCAAGAGGCTTTACCAGAATATCAAAAGAAACTTAGCAATTTAATACCTTTATTTTGAAATGAAGGTGGTAATATTATTGCGCTGATGATTTATTCAATGAGTTATGGATTTATGCTAGCATGAGTTTTTGCCATTATTGCAATTTTAGGTGGTACAGCCGGAGTTACTGGTGTAATTGGTGAGTGATATGCAAACACAAAACAAAAATCTTTTGGAACTATAAGCGGATACATGAATATTGTAATCGTTTTAATTTCTGTGTTAGTCGGTTCATGATTACCAGGTTCACTTTTATTATCAGAAGCTGAAAAATTAAACGGAGCTAATAATCAAGCTTTAAGAATTTTAGCCGATAAAGCTTGAGGTTTTGAGATGTATTTATCTCCTAATTTTGTAGCTACTATTTTAAGTAATGTCGTTTATATTGCTGTACTTAATAAGCTTTATCCTAAATTTAAATTAGTCAGAGTTGAAATTTTTTCAATGTATTGTGATGATGTTAAAGATAAAATTTTACTAGACCGTAAAATTGTTACAGGTATTACGCTTTTCAAAGGTGAGGGAGGATACTCTAAGAAACAAATTGATGTAATTACTTCAATTACACTTTTTAGACAAATTCCACGTATTATTAAAGATGTTAGAAAGATAGATCCTGAAGCGTTTATAGCCGTTAGTGAAGTTAATGCTATTGATGGGTACGTATACTTACCTGAGAAGAAATTCTAATAATAATTCTAAAAGTTAATGTTAAGTCATTAACTTTTTTATTTTTGATAATATTTATAATTTCATTAAAAATAAAAAAAGAAATGCCTATTAAGCATTTCTTGATTATTTATAGATTATTAAGCTCTATCGTTTAAGGCTTTATATCCTTCAACTTTTTTATTTTTATAGAAACCACAGAATCTGCATACACAGTGCTGTTCAATTAATTGTGTACAATTTGAGCATGCAACAAGGTTAGGTGTTGTAAGTGCATCGTGGGTTCTTCTTTTGTGTTTACGTTGTTTAGATGTTTTACGCTTTGGTACAATTGCCATGAGTTCCTCCTTATTTTGTGGTATCTTTATAAATAGCATTAATATTATATATTAAGTTTAAAAAAATAAAACTTTTATTTTGTGTTTTTTTATTTGTAAAAGGAACTAGTTTTTTGCCAAAAAGTTAATTTTTATCATTTAAATTTAGCTTTTTTTAACTTTTTCGTAATCTTTATTTAATTTATTACTTTCAAAAACTAAATAAAAGTTTATAATATAAAAAGATATTTTTATACTTTTATTAATTGATAATTAATTTTACAGCGAAAGGACACTTAATGTCTAAAGACCAAGAAATTATAATCAAGGGAGCAAGAGAAAACAATCTTAAAAACGTTTCGCTTACCTTACCCAAAAACAAGTTAATTGTTTTTACAGGTTTAAGTGGAAGCGGTAAAAGTAGTTTAGCTTTTAATACTATTTATGAAGAGGGACGCAGAAGATATGTAGATAGCTTAAGCAGCTACGCAAGAATGTTTTTAGGAGGTACTAGTAAACCTGATGTGGACAGTATTGATGGTTTGAGCCCTTCAATAAGCATTGAACAAAAAACAACCCACAACAATCCTCGTTCTACAGTTGGAACAGTTACAGAAATTTATGATTATTTTAGACTATTGTTTGCACGAATTGGAAAACCTTATTGTCCTAAACACAATATTGAAATTTCTTCGCAAACTACTAAAGATATTTTAAATTCACTTTACAGTGAACCGGCTAATTCACTTTTATATATTTATGCACCAATAGTTGAGCAAGAAAAAGGGACACATGCTAAAACTATTGAGAAACTTAAAAAAGAAGGTTATTTAAGGGCTAAAATTGATGATCAAATGTATCAGTTAGAATTTGACGATATTCAACTTGATAAAAACACAAAACACACAATTGATTTGTTAATTACTAGAATAGCATTAAACCAAGATAATTACAATCGTATTGCCGAAGCTATCGATATAGCTACACAAAAAGCTAATGGATCACTTAAGGTTGAAAATCACACTAATAATACAACTAAATTGTTTTCTAAATCTCACTCATGTATTTATAAAGATTTTGAAATGCCCAAAATTGAAACTAGACTTTTTTCTTTTAACTCACCTTATGGTATGTGTGAGCACTGTAAAGGAATTGGTGTAGACTTAAAAGCTGATTTTGATGCGTTAGTACCTGAAAGCTGACGTACTATCAGACAAGGAGCGATCAAAATTTTTGAAAATACTTTTGATACTTTAAATTTAGAGTGACAAGAGTTTGAGGTGTTATTAAATCACTATAACATATCTGTGGACAAACCTATTGATGAGATGTCTAAATTTGAATTAGATATTATCAAATACGGAAGTAAAGAAGAAATAGAGTATGTTTTAGAAAGTTCTTCAGGTAATAAAACTAGACGTAATAAGTTTATCGACGGAGTTTTAACTAAAGTTGAAAAACAATATTATGACACATCAAGCAATAGAATCAGAGATTGACTCAAAAGATACATGGGAACTTTTAGTTGTGCAGTATGTAAAGGTTCAAGACTTAATGATAAAGCTTTAGCTGTTAAAGTCAATAATTTAAATATATATGATTTTACGCGCTTAAGTGTAGCTGATGCGCTTATAAACTTAGAAAATCGCCACTTTAGTCAAAACGAAGAAAATATTGCAAAGTTAATTATTAGCGAATTAATTAACCGTTTAACTTTTTTAAAAAATGTTGGGCTAGATTATTTAACATTAGATCGTAATAGTGAAACTTTAAGCGGTGGAGAATCGCAACGTATTCGTTTAGCTACGCAAATAGGTTCTAATTTAACAGGTGTGTTATACGTCTTAGATGAACCTTCAATTGGACTACATCAAAAAGATAACCAAAAATTAATTGACGCGTTAAGAAAAATGGTAGATATTGGTAATACTTTAATTGTCGTAGAACACGATGAAGAAACTATCTTTAGCGCAGATCATATTGTTGATATTGGTCCTAAGGCTGGAGAATATGGTGGTGAGGTCGTAGCACAAGGAAGTGTTAATGACATCGCACAAAATCCTAATTCTATTACCGGTAAATATTTAAGTGGTGAGTGAAAAATTGAAACACCAACATCTCGCAGAAGCGGGAATGGTCAATCAATTATTATTAAAGGTGCTAAAGAAAACAACCTCAAAAACATTGACATTAACATCCCCCTAGGTAAATTAGTAGCAGTTACTGGAGTTAGTGGTTCAGGTAAAAGTACTTTGGTTAATGAAATATTAGTTAATGGTATTCAATATTATTTAAATAAAAACCAAGTTAATGAGTTCAAAAAAGCTAAATTTGACTCTATTAGTGGTTTATTTAATATCGACAAGGTTATACCTGTAAGCCAAAGTCCTATTGGTAAAACACCCCGCAGTAATCCCGCTACTTATGTAGGGTTGTTTGATGATATTCGTGAAATTTTTGCTAATGTTGAAGAATCGCGTGTAAGAGGTTACACAAAAGGACGCTTTAGTTTTAATGTTGATGGTGGTAGATGCGAAAAGTGTAGTGGTGATGGATCACTTAAGATTGAAATGCACTTTTTACCTGATGTTTATATAAGTTGCGATCAGTGTGATGGTAAAAGATACAATCGCGAAACATTAGAAATAAAATATCATGACAAAAACATTTTTGACATTTTAGACTCAACAGTTTATCAAGCCATTGAAATATTTAATAACAAACCTAAATTATTAGAAAAGTTAAAAATTCTTGAAGAAGTTGGTTTAGGTTATATTAAACTAGGTCAAAGCTCCACAACCTTAAGTGGTGGAGAGGCTCAGCGTGTTAAATTAGCCACATATTTACAAAAAAAACCTACTGGTAAAACATTGTTTGTTTTAGATGAACCAACCACAGGATTACACACATATGATGTATCGCGTTTAATTAAAATTTTAAATAGAATTGTTGATAATGGTGATAGTGTTTTAGTTATTGAACATAATCTAGATTTAATTAAGTGTGCTGATTATATTATTGATTTAGGACCTGATGGTGGGGTTAATGGTGGAAAAGTAATTGCCAAAGGTACACCTGAACAAGTAGCTAAAATTGAAAGTAGCTACACTGGACAATGATTAAAGGATATTTTAAAATAAAATCACATTTTTTAAATTTAAATATAAAATTTAAATATAAAAATGGAGAAAAATGAACAATAAAAAAATAAATTCAAAAAAAGTGATTGAACGTTTTAATTTAGAAATTATTAACGATTCACCCTCACTTAATTATTTAGATATTCAAAGTCCAGCTATCAAACGTGTGGGATTGGAATTAGCGCAATTAGTTCCTAATTCTCGTGCTAATTTAAATATTATTGCCTGAGGAACTACCGAAAGCAAATGATTTATGAACATTGGCAAAGAAAATGCAATTAAGGCCATTGACTTTGTCTTTTCACAAAAACCACCATTGGTTATTTTGTCTAAAGGGGTAACCAATACAGTTAGAAAATGAATAGTTTCAGTGGCTAACAAATACAACATTCCTATAGCCGCTGTTAATACTAATTCCTCATCAGTTACAACAACTATTGGAAGCTATTTAAATAGTTTTTATTTAGAAGAAGTACAAGTGCATGGGTGTTTAGTTTTAATTGGAGGAATTGGAGTTTTAATTATTGGTCCTAGTGGCTCAGGTAAAAGTGAAGCTACACTTGATTTAATTCAAAGGGGTCACGTTTTTATTAGTGATGATGCTGTATTAATTAAAAATTTAGGCGATCGCTTTATTGGTCGTAGCCCTGAAATTACTCGTAATTTCCTAGAAGTTAGAGGACTAGGGATTATTGATGTTAAATACACTTATGGTATTAATTCAGTTGCAAGTAACTGCAGTATTAGATTGGTTGTAGAATTGGTTAATAAAGAATACCAAAATCAACTTGATCGATTAGGAATTAATTTTTTAGAGTTTCCAATTTTAGGAAGTTCAATTAAAAAAATCCAAATTCCACTTAAAGATGGAGGAAACACAGCCAGCTTAATTGAGGCAGCTGTAAGCGCTTACTTAGCAAGACACGAAGGACAAAACTTAATTGAAGAAATCGAAAGAAGAAGAAAGGAGGAAAAATAATGATTAACAATTTAGCTGCTGCATGAGTTCCTAGCGCTGCCATTAGAGCCAACACACCTTCTTATATTTTTCAAACATCATTTTTTGATTTACGTGTTTATTCACTAATGTTAATGTTAGGGATTTTGTGTTCAGTTTTAACAATTTTGTTTTTCTGAATAAGAGCAAAATATAAAATTGAAACACTCTTAACTTTTGTGTTAATCACAATTCCTCTTTCTTTATTAGGTTCACGTTTAGGATATATTATTGAGGCGTTAATATATGAAAATGAACCTTTTAAAGGGAGTGCATGATACAGGATTTGAGATGGGGGTCTTAGTATCCAAGGAGGAATTATTTTAGCTGTAATTGGTGATTTAATTTATGGATACACTAAACGCAGCGAAATAGATATGAGGCTAGTTGCCAACTACATAATCCCGACAATTTTAATTGGGCAATTTGTCGGAAGATTTGGTAACTATGCCAACCATGAAGTTTATGGAAAAATCGATTGAAGTGGTAATAGTGTATTAATTTTTGGCAAAAGTTTTGCTACAAATATGTACATTAGCGATTCTTTAAGCGACTCTTTAGGTTTAGAAGGAGCTTATCGTTATCCACTGTTCTTGTATGAAGCTTTATTTAGTTTATTTGGTTATATTATCTTAGTTTGAGTTATTAATTTATTTGGTTTATCTAAACCAGGAACAACAGCTTCATTATACTTTGTGTATTATGGGGTAGTTCGTATTGTTATGGAACCAATGAGACAAGAGGCATTTGGTTACTATAGCGTTTTATCATTTATGTTTATTTTATTTGGTCTTTTAGCATTTATATATTTCCAATTTTTAAGTTTAGTTGAATATATAAAAGTTAAAAAAGGTTATTATTACGATTATGTAATTATGCACCAAAGTGCTTACATAGATTATGTAAACGCAACAAGTTTTAAAGCATTTTATTACAAATTAATTTCTCATTTAACTAAAAATAAAAAAACCAAAACAGCTTAAAAAATATTAACAAATAAATATTTAATTTAATAAAGAGGTTTTTATGCAACAATATGATTTAGTTATTATCGGAGCAGGTCCAGCAGGGCTTAATGCTGCTCTTTATGCTTCTAGAGCGAATTTAAAAGTAGCTTTTGTAGAAAAAGGAGCCCCAGGTGGTAAATTATCTGCAACAAGTAAAATTGAAAACTGGCTAGGAACACCAATGGTTGAAGGATGAGAATTAGCACAACAATTTTTTGACCACGCTCAAAAATATGGTGCTACATACACATTTGGTGAAGTAGTCAAAATCGAAAAACACGCACACCAAGATTTTAGTGTTATTTTAAAAGATGAAACTACACTTAAGGCTAGAAGCGTATTAATTGCCACAGGAATGCAAAATAGAGTTCCTACTTTTATTGAAAATATTGATGTTTACATGAATAACGGTGTTAGCTTTTGTGCTATTTGTGATGGTCCAATTTTTGGAAAAAACCCAACTATCGTTTTAGGTGGTGGTAATAGTGCGGTTGAAGAAGCTACATACTTAAGTAAAATAGCTTCACATGTTTATGTAGTTGTTAGAGATGATGCATTTATTGCTGAGAAAAAATTAGTTGAAGAATTATTAAAACAACCAAATGTTACTGTATTCTTTAACTCACAAATTCAAAAACTTTCAGGTGATAAATCACTTGAAAAAGCACATGTGTTTGACTCAAAAACAAACACACTTCATGAATTAGAAGTAGCAAGTTTCTTCCCTTATATTGGAATGGAACCTAAAGCTGAATTTGTATCACACCTTAATATTACAAACGAACGTGGTTTTATTAAAACCAATGAATTTATGGAAACAGAAGTTGAAGGATTATTTGCTGCAGGTGATATCCGTGCTAAAGATATTAGACAAATTGTTACAGCGGCAAACGATGGAGCTATTGCTGCTAAGAAAATTTCTGATTCATTAGCTTAATTTAACAAACAAAAACATCTTCAGTCGAAGATGTTTTTTTCTTGCTTTTTTATGAGCTAATACCCAATATTATCTTAAGATAAAACCAAAAATATCTTTGTGTTGAAATTAACCAACAAACATTTTATCTAGCATCGCTTTTTTAATTTCTTCAAGCTTTTTTAACTTACGCTGATGAAGTGTGATGAGAGAGTCAATATTAAATAGAAGTTTACCGATTTTATTTTGTTCTATGATCGAAGTTTTTCTTATATCAAATTCACTCAACATATCTGTAACGATGTAAGGTATATTTCCGAATCTGGCCTCTTCTTTTATTATTGTTTGCAAATTGTTTTTTAAATAATAGAAAATAAAAACTCTATCTGCCTGGAACGAATTCAATACATATGTTCTTTGATAGGCATCAAATTTTCCGTCAGCAAGATGTAAATAACCAACTGATGCACCATTCCCAGCTATAGTTATAGAAGGACCTTCAAAACTATATTTATTGATTTTAAATATTTGGATCCCCGAAGTATAAAAATTATATTTACCGTGCGGATCCATTGCGTTTGCATTTAGTTTGCCAACTTTTATAACGCATAATTCTTTTAATTTACAGTGTTCCCAAGCGTGAGTAAAATTGTTGAATCTAATTTTTGGCTTACTCTCTGATTCAGAGACAAACATTTTATCTAATAACGAGGTTTTTATTTGGGTTAGAGAAGTTAACTTACGCTGATGAAGGACAATGAGAGTATTAAAATTATCCAATAACTTAGCTATCTTAATCTGCTCTTTATATTCTTTTGGATGTGCAATTTGCATATCTACAATCATATCCATTCTTACAGAGTCAACTGTGGATTTTGCTGACAACATTATTACTCTCTCGTAAAATTTACTACTAAAATATCAATAAAAATATTTGCCATTAATATTTTTAAAATTACTTATTTTATAGCATCTCTGGTGTAAATCATATTTACCATTAATGTAATGAAATACTTTACCAATATTTCCTTCACCTATTGTTATTATTGCTTCTTCATCATATAGATATTTATTACTTTTTAATATAATTTCAGATCTAACAAAGAATGGGTATATTCCGTTATCAATTGAATTATTTTTATTACTCTTGCCATTTGCAACTTGTGCTATATTTTTAATTTCACAATGTTCCCAAGCGTTAGTAAAACCATTAAATCTAATTTCAGGCACGTTTTTTACTTCTCTCATATAACTCTCCAATCGATAGTAATTATATTTTATACGTTAAATACAAAGTATTTATCAAAAGATTCGAATTCAGGTTCAAATTTTACTAAAGAATTAAAACACATCCGTTTGGATGTGTTTGATTTAATAATTTTCAATAATTTGCTCAACTTCTTTAGCAAATCCATATTCATTGTAATTAAAAGGACTTATTTTATCGGCGATATTTTTTAAATCTTGGACAGAATTATTTAAGGCTATCAACATCCCGATTTTACCTTTAGTAGAAGCATCATTCATGCTATCACCAATATGCACACAATCATTAGTGTCAATATTTAAATAATTAGCTAAAAACACTTCAGCGTTTCCTTTAGAAACATCCTTGTGTGTTATTTCTAAGATATTATTTTTGTGCCCACTTAAAGATACATTTAAAAAATCACCCAAAATTTTAGATCATTCTTTTTGAAGTTTGTGAATTTTCTTTTTTGAATAATCTCAAATAATAACTTTAAAAACTTCAATATTATCTACATCAAAAGAATTTGGTAAAAATTTAATATCACCATAAAATTTTGAAGCGATTTTAGGAAGAATTTTTTTAGTAAATGCTGAGCGTCTAAAATCGCTATTAAAAACACTAATAACTTTTTGTTCTTTGATTAAGTTAAATAACTTACTCATAGCATTTTTGTCAATTGACTTAGAAAAAATTTCTTGGTCGTTGTAAAAAATTTTGGCGCCGTTTCATAAAATATATGTTTTAGCTTTAATAGAATCTAAAATTCTAAATGTTGAGTTATTTACACCTCTGCCAGTGCTAGGAATCATTAAAAGTTTTTGCTGTGCTTGTTGAATTACATTAATAGTATATTCGCTAAAGGCAGATTTGTTATCAACTTTAGCATCTAAACTTGTTTTGTCTAAATCATAAAAAATTATTTTCTTTTGACTCATGCTTTAAACCTCTTTCACTTATTAATTCTCATATATGCACACTGAGCAATCATAGCCCCATTATCTGTGGCGTACTTTAAATTAGGAATAATTGTGTTAGGATGTAACTTGACAAACTCTTGTCTTAAATATGAATTAGCACTAACTCCACCACCTAAAATTAGTGTTTTAATTGGATATTTATCGATAGCTTTTTTTGTTTGTTGAATTAAATAATCAACTGCAACCTTTTGAAAACTTACAGCTAGTTTTGTGTAATCTATTTGTTGTTTTTGCATGTTGGCTTTATTGATGTAGTTTAAGACACTACTTTTAAGACCGCTAAAGCTAAAATCTAATTCAGCTTCTGTTTTAGGTGTAGGTAAACTAATATATTCACCCTTATAATTTTTAAAAGCCTCATCAATAATAGGTCCGCCAGGAAAACCTAAGTTACATTTGGTTGCTACCTTATCAAAAGCCTCTCCCACAGCATCATCTAAAGTCTCACCAATAATTTCTAAATTATTTTTATCTTTAGCATAAATTAATTGCGTATGTCCGCCACTAACTAACAAACACAAAGCTGGAAACTTTATTTTATTTTCGATGCTTGCACTAAAAAAATGTCCATCTAAATGGTTAATTGGGATTAATTCTTTATTTAAAAATAAAGCTAATGCACTTGCAAATAAATAACCTATATGCAATGTCCCAATTAAACCCGGATGTGAAGTGTAGGCAACAAAATCAATTGTATTCAAGTTAAATTCGTTCATTAATTTCTTTTGAATGATTCCGATATTTTTAACATGTTCTCTACTGCTAATTTCAGGAATAGTTCCACCAAATTCTTTAAAGATATCTATTTGGGAAATGCTTCACATCTTTAAGACTTTACCATTTTCTATAACAGCAATAGAAGTGTCATCATGTGAAGTTTCAATACCGATAATACGCATTATTTCTTTTCTCCTATTTGCGGTTTTTTAATATATAAAGGCTCAATTTCTAAAACTTTTGAATAATCATACTTTTTGAATAAATTTAAATAATTTTCAAAATTCTTTTCAAATTTGAAGTAATCAATTTTATCAAACTCACCAACAAAATCAATTACTTGAATTGATTCTTGTAGTTGGTTTTTTAGATTATCTAAATCTAAAAAATATGCTTTTTTACCTTGAGCGTCGATGTAAAAGTGTTTTTTATCAGGATTTTGTTTTTTTAAGATTTCAAATGAACTAATTGTGTAAATAGGTTTGTTTAACAATAAAGCTAAAGTTCTAAAAAATACTAAGCCAATTCTAACACCAGTAAAATACCCAGGACCAACATTTAAATAAAAACCTTCTATATTCCCCATTTTTAATTTCACTTCTTTAAGTGAATCTTCAAAAACCTTAGGTATAAGCTCTACCTTCTTTTTGATTTGAGGAATAAAATTACGATAAATAATTTGATTTTTATTAAATATTGCATAGTAAAATTCTTGATTAGTTACATCTAAGTAAATTTTCATTATTCAATTCCTTTTATTGTATAAATATGTTTTAAATTTTGATCAACTTCAATATCTACACTAATGTATTGATCAAAATCATATCTACATTTGTTAGCTCACTCAATTGCCACAACCTTAACATCGTCAAAATAAGCTTCAAACTCATCTAAATCACCCTTATAGTTATACATGTCAATGTGAATTAATTTATCATCATACATTTTCATGTAATTAAAGCTTGGGCTTGTTATTTTTTCTTGAATTTCTAAAAGCTTTGCTATTTCTTTAACTAGGGTAGTTTTGCCAGCTCCCAAATCACCATTTAGCAACAAAAATTTTTTATTTTTAAGTGATTCAAAAATTTCTTGAGCTAATGTTTTTATCTCAAGTAAATCATTAGTTTTAATTATTTTCATTTTTTACCTATTTTACATATTTTAAGAAACAAAAGAATTTTATCTTTTGTTTGTATATTAATTAATTTTAATACTTTTTAATAATTTTGCAATTGTTGTTAAATAAAAAACTAAAGTTACAAACTAAGATAGTAAAAGTTGATAATAAATGGCTGTCTTTTACTATCTTAGTTTATTTTTGTTTTTGTAAGATAATTTACATTTTTATCTTAAAAAATTATAAAATTTAAATATTAATAATAATAGGAGAAATAATGAAAAAAGTAGTTTTAATAGTTATAGATGGACTAGGACTTAGAAAAGAAACTCAAGGTAATGCTTTTGCATTAGCAAACACACCAACTTTTGATAAATTATTTAGTGAATATCCTCACAGTGTTATTCAAGCTTCTGGTGAGTATGTTGGACTTCCAGCCTCACAAATGGGTAACTCTGAAGTAGGACATTTAAACATTGGTGCTGGAACTGTTGTTTATACTGGTTTATCATTAATTTCAAAAGCTTTAAAAGATGGTTCATATCAAAACAACCCAGCTTTTTTAGAAGCTTTTGAAGATGTTAAAAAGAATAATTCAACACTTCATTTAATGGGACTTTTAAGTCCTGGTGGTGTTCACTCTTTAGATGAACATTTATTTAGATTAATTGAAGCGGCTCACGAACATGGTGTTAAAAACGTTAGCGTTCATGTTTTTGGGGACGGTAGAGATGTAGCACCTCGTTCAATTAAAGAATCACTTGAAAAATTAGTTGAATTAACAAATAAATATGGGTATAAAATAGCTTCTATTGGTGGGCGTTTCTATGGTATGGACAGAGATAAAATGTTCGATAGAGTAGAAAAACACTACGAAGCTTTATTAGGAAATAGTAATTCAACTTTTGACAATATATTAGATTTTGTTGAGGAATCATATAAAAATAATGTTAGCGATGAGTTTTTTGTGCCTTCAATTAACTCATCTTTAGATAAAAAAGATTTTGTTAAAGATGGAGATTCAATTATCTTCTTCAATTTCCGTCCAGATAGAGCAAGACAACTTACACACTGCTTTATCGGTAGCGATTTATACGATTTTAAACCACAACATCCAGTTAAAATCAACAAATTTGTTTCAATGATGAAATATGAAGGTTTAAACACAATTGTTGCTTTTGATGAAATGATTATTAACATGCCAATTGGAAGAGTTTTAGAATTAGCTAACAAAAAACAACTTAGAATCGCTGAAACTCAAAAATATGCACACGTTACTTTCTTTATGGATGGTGGAAATGACATTAACTTTGAAAATTCAGAAAGAATTTTGGTTGACTCTTTAAAAGTTGATTCATACGCAGACGCTCCAAAAATGAGTGCTGAAGGAATCACTGATGCATTAATAGCTAACGCTAAAGACTTTGATGTGACAATTATGAACTTTGCCAATCCAGATATGGTTGGACACACAGGGAATTTAAAATCAACTATTGTTGCAGTTGAGTGATTAGATAAACAAATTGGTAGAATTTTAGAATGAGCTAATGCTAACGACATTACAATTTTTATTACTGCGGATCATGGTAACGCTGAAATTACTGAAGATGAAAATGGTAATCCAGCAACAAAACATACCAAAAGCCCTGTAATGTTAATAACAAACGACAAATCACTTAAATTAAAAGATGGAAAATTAGCTAATATCGCACCAACTGTTTTAGACTATATTAATGTTGCAAAACCTAAAGAAATGGATGAAGAAAGTTTAATCATTAAATAGTTTATATAACCGTTTTTAAATTTAAAAACGGTTTTTTGTTTTTATAGAGGTATTATGAAAAGAAATAAAATCGTTTTAGTAACTTCCATTTCCATAGGTGTAGCAGCTTTAGCTATAGGTGCTGGGGTTAGCGGAATTATCGTAGCTCAAAGAAGAAACAATAATTCAAACCAAGCTCAATCACACCAAAATAATGACTCAACATCTCAAACAGATAATCAAACTCAACCAGATAAAGATACACAAAACAATACAACAGATAATCAACTAAATCCAAATCAAAATCAAAGTAACACACAAGAATCTCAGCACAACACACAAGCAACCACCACACATCAAAATACAAACACTAATACTCAAAACAGTGAAAAAGACATTTCAGACTCTAGTCAAACCCACACTCACACAAGCGATAACACTAAAGAAAAAGAACAAACAAATAAAGTTGATACTCCAAAAACACCACAAACACACGAAAATAATAATCAAAACACAACTAAAGATGAATCTACAAACCAAACACATCACTCAACACATACAAGCACTGATACAAAAAGACCAGAAAATCAAGAACACAATAATCAAGCGACCACAGCAAATAACACGCCAACAACTAGCGACAATCACACTTTAGAAAATCCTAATCCTCAAACAACTAAAACAACTCCTGTTATTGCAGAACCTCAAATTATAATCAACTCAATTAAGCACAATTATTCAGATGATTCATATGAGTTGTTTGTAGGTGATAATGTAACAATTGACTTATCAAATTTAAATCTTTCAAATCCACAATGATTTACATTAATTGGGCAAGATTATGAGTTATTAGTTAATCAAAATAATTCAAACTCATACACACTTAATACAAAATATCCACAATTTTTTAGTTTAAAAGTTGTAGACTCTAATCAAAAACAATACATAATAAATTTAGATGTGCAACCGCTTCCAAAAATTAGCATCGCTTACACAAATACAAAAATAAATCCATATCAAGTTTATTCTGTAGCTAATCAAAATCAAAAAGTATCAATCAGCGCCAATTACGATTCAAGTAAATTTACTAATTTAACATGACAAACTTTAGATGCACAAAATAACTGAGTAGATTATCCTAATTTCAACAATATTTTAGAAGTTACAAACATCAAAGCTGCTGAAACTTTAGAGGTTAGATTAGTTGGTACTTTCAAAAACAAACAAGTAATTTCTAACAAACTAATTTTAAATAATCGTATTTATATGTCTGAATTAGCAATAGATTTTGCAAATCCTACTTTTGCTAATATTTATTATGTTGATGTACACCAACAAAATAATGTAACCTCAAGTCTTAATACAAATTTAGACAAACAAAACTTAAAATACACATGACAAAAAATTGTCGATAACAATTGAGTAGATATTGCCGACTCTAATAGTGTAAATTACCAATTTAGCTTGAACGCAGACTTTAACGTAGCTTTACGCTTGAAAGTTGAAGCAAGTGATAATTGAAATACACCAACATTATTTTCAAACGTTTTAGTATTTAGAGAAAAACTTAACAACGAACAATTTGCTAAAGCTAATGAATTATTAAAAGAATTTAAAACTTCTAAACAAGCACAAATTAATACACTAAATAGTTATTTTTCAAATAACTTAGATTTAATTAATGAATTAATTAAGATACCTACAGATGAATTTAGAGTTTTTGAAGTTGATCAATTCATTTTTAAAAATGTTGAAATAGATCAAAATAATCAAATCATTCTAAATTTACAAAATAACTCTAACAGATCATTAATTATTAGAGAAAATGATCCGCATGTATCTATAAACAAGGGTGATGTATTTAAAATTTACACTCCTTATTTTGTTGATAATAATAGTTTTTCAACTAATAATTTAAGCGTTGGGCAAGATGGGGTTATTAAGTGAGTATTTAATTTTAACGTGAGTGAATATATCAAAAAACATCAAAGTAATTTTATTGGTATAGAAATTAATATTGCTAACTCAAACATCAAATCAAAATATAAAAACAACCACATAAATGCGTTAAAACAAATTAGTTTAAACTCATTTACAAGTGATTTTGGGCAATACCAATTAGTAAAAATAGCTCAAGAGGCTAAAGTTAACTTCGAAAATTTAAAACCAAAAGAAACAAATGTTTTAGTAGATCATTTTTATCGCATAGCTGTAGATCCATTTAACACAAGCGGAATTAATACATACTATAAGTACCAATGATACGAAATAGTTGATGGCCAAAAAGTCTTACTTAAAGGCGAAAACAATTATTATTTAAGAACGAGATACACTCAAAAAGTAGATCCATCTATAACAAAAGAATATATTTGTTTTGTTGAAGGTTTAACTGAAACAGGTCTTAATATTAATGGTTGATCACCTGTTTATGTTGTTAATATAACTAACGGTAAAACCATAGAAAGAAGTAAATAATATGAAAAAGAAAAATAAAATTATTAGTTTAACTATAGCCACATTCACTTCTGTGGTAGCTTTTGCCTCAACTTTTTCACTTAATACCAGCACACAAACAATTCAAAAAAACACAAATGAAAATCTTCAAGATAATTTAAATAACTTAACTTCAACAACAATTAATCAACAATTATTAATTCAAAAAAGTGAGGATCCAGATTTAGACTCATTTAACACTAACGTCCAAAATGATCAATTTAATCTTTATGTTAACGATAAAAATGAAGCGTTAGTCGCTAATTATTTAGGTAGTGAAGTTAATTTAACAATTCCTTCTCAAGTACAAATAAACGGACAAACATACACAATCAAAAGATTGGGTGCTTACAGTTTTTTTCAAAAAGACATTGAAAGTGTAACTTTTGCCAATTCCATAACCCACATTGAAAAAGCTGCTTTTGCGAATAATTTTTTACAAGAAGTAAATTTACCAAAAAACCTTTTAGTATTGGGTGATAATGCTTTTAGTAACAATATGTTTACTTATCGTTATGCGCTAAAGATGCCACCATTTACTAAATGAAACAAAGACTATCAAAAAGCTCCGTTTGACTTTAGTAATAATTACAGCAAAATAATTAACCACGTTGCCAATATCATTCAAAATCAAGTTGTCTACACATATGCGTTTGACCAACAAAAATGAGTAATTAGAAGTTTTGTTCCTTCTATAAGCGAATTAAACCATAATGATTTTTATGAAGGTGATGACATTTTTAGAGACAAAAAAGAGATTAATGATAAACAAGCACCATTTAAAAAATTAAGATACTCACAAATGCCAATAGCTTTTAATTCTAATGATTTATCAACTTACTCGTTCAATTTAACTACTAATGATGATAATAAAGCTATTATTTATTTTGATAAACAAAATAATCAAATAAAAACCAAAAAAATTCAATCACATCAATCAAATAACCAAACTTTTGCACTGATGCAGCATTTTTCACAAACTTCAAAACAATTGCAAGAATATAAAATTAATCGTAATTTGGATTTACAAACACTTACTTATGCCAATAATGACATAATTGGTTTTAAAGATGTAGACACATCAAAAATTAGCTACAGCATCAGCTCAAATTACGATAATCAATTTGAATATCAAAACTTTAACAATTTAAATAATCTTTACAACATTAACATTTCAGTCTCAAAAGAAAAAAACAATGCTAACTTTTTTATAGTCAAAAAAGATCAATTACTACCTTTTACACAAATATTTCAACCAGATCTTATTTTAGATTCAAATAACACATTGACAGTTAAAGGTGTAGCAACACCTAATTCAAACATTATCTTAAGTGTTAAAGATACTAATTACGATATTCAAACAGACAAATTTGGTAATTTTTATTTTTCTTTACCTAATTCTAATCTTACAACTCAAGATTTATTAATCTTAAGTGATGGTGTGTCAATGCCATACTATTCACATGCAAGAGGTCAAGATTTAATTAATAAAAGTAACTTCTTTTTTGATGTACACTTCAAAAAAGAATCACTTAAATTTAAAGTGGCTTTAGATCAGGTTAACAACTCCTTTAAAATGAACCAAAGCAACATTCCTTTTTCATGACAAACTCAAGATAATGTTTATAATGACCACATTGAAAACTCAAGTCAGAAACTGCTAAATGACAAAAACCAGAGTTTAAAGATGATCTTAAGCGTTTTTGGTAAAAACCCATTACAAAGTGTAACTTTAGACACTTCCAAAACTCTTGAAGAAAACGCACAAATTCTTCAACAACTTAAGTGAAATTTAGATGACCAACTTGAAATTCAAATAGTTAAACCACGTGATATTGGTTATTATTTTAATGTTGTTAATGACAATAACAGAATCAAAAACCAAGAACAAAAAACTCACCATGATAGTGTCCAAATTTATAATTACAAAATCACACAAAATGGATTGGTGAGTTTAGATGTGACAAACCAAAAAAATTGAAATGAAGTTTTTGATACATCTTGAAAAGGTAATAGCTTTTTAGCAGCCTCTACTAATGGAGATGGATCGCTAGAGACTGATGGATTTAACAAAAACTGATACAACCCTTCAAAATTAATGGACGAGGTTATAGCAAAACTAACTAAAGATTTATCAACTGATTATGAAAAAGCTACAGCCATAAGTCAGTGAATTTCACAAAATATGCACTATACTTTTGATTATGCATACGGACACACTATTGATGGTACTTTTACTCATTTGATGGGTGTTTGTGGTAATTTTGCTAATCTTTTTGCAGTTATGGCTCAAAGAGCAGGAATGGTTACAAGAGTAATTATTGGTAATGCTTTGCAAAAAGTTGATGGTTGAAGCAGTGACACTATTGATCATGCATGAGCACAAATATGATCAAATGATTTAAAAACATGACTAACCTTTGATCCTACTTGAAATTGAATCGGACCAATTGGGATGGTAGAAAACACTATGATTCACGGTAGAAGCGCAATGTTAGTTGCTTTGGTTTTATGACCTGTAGGTACTGATTATTATTCACACTTTAGAGGTTATGAACACGAAGCATTAAATAATTTAAATTCACACTTTGCAATCCAACAAGGTAGATGATCAGCCTCGCCTTCACTTTATAGCGGAGCTGCTATGGCTACATTCTTAGAAAAAGTTCAAAAATTAAATGAACAAGAGTATGCCTCAATGGCTACTGGCGGAGATTTTACAAAACCAAAAGCACTATAAAAAAGTTAAATTTATTGAAATTTCACTTAAGTAAAAATATTTTAAAAAAACCATGTTTTTGTTAAAATAATTACAAGTTTTATTGCTTTGATAGCGTATTGATTTTTAATTCCATAAAAATAAGATTAAAAATTTTTTTGGTAAAATATATATGCTATTTATTAGGGCTAATGGATAGGATCTAGTTGAAAGGCTAGACTTTGGTTGGTTTTAGCGCTAAAACAAATAATTACATAAAAAATGAAAGGAAAATATTATGGCAAAATTAGATTTTGATCGTAGTAAAGAACACGTTAACGTTGGAACCATCGGACACGTTGACCACGGTAAAACAACTTTAACAGCTGCTATTGCTACAGTTTTATCAAAAAAAGGATTATCTGAAGCTCGTGATTACGCTTCTATTGATAATGCACCAGAAGAAAAAGCACGTGGAATTACAATTAACACATCACACATTGAGTACCAAACAGAAGCTCGTCACTACGCTCACGTAGACTGTCCAGGTCACGCTGACTACGTTAAAAACATGATTACTGGAGCAGCTCAAATGGATGGAGCTATCTTAGTTGTTGCTGCTACAGATGGACCTATGCCTCAAACACGTGAACACATTCTTTTATCTAAACAAGTTGGTGTTCCTCGTATCGTTGTTTTCTTAAACAAAGTAGATATGTTAGAAGGTGAAGATGAAATGATCGACTTAGTTGAAATGGAAGTTAGATCATTATTATCAGAATATGGATTTGATGGAGATAATGCTCCAGTTGTTCGTGGTTCTGCTTTAAAAGCTTTAGAAGGTGATGCAAAATACGAAGAAGCTATTATGGAATTAATGAACGCTGTTGATACATACATTGAAACTCCTGTTAAAGAATTTGACAAACCATTCTTAATGGCTGTTGAAGACGTATTCACAATTACAGGACGTGGAACTGTTGCAACAGGACGTGTTGAACGTGGAAAATTAACATTAAACGAAGAAGTTGAAATCGTTGGATTAAAACCTACACGTAAAACAGTTGTTACAGGAATCGAAATGTTCCGTAAAAACTTAAAAGAAGCTATGGCTGGAGATAACGCAGGGTTATTATTACGTGGAATTAACCGTGAAGATGTTGAACGTGGACAAGTTTTAGCTAAACCAGGTTCAATCGTTCCTCACACAGAATTCGAAGCTGCTATCTATGTTCTTAAAAAAGAAGAAGGTGGACGTCACACACCATTCTTTAAAAACTATAAACCACAATTCTACTTCCGTACAACAGACGTAACAGGTGGAGTTGAATTTGAAGCTGGACGTGAAATGGTTGTTCCAGGAGAAAACGTTAACTTAAAAGTTAAATTAATCGCTCCTATCGCCGTTGAAGAGGGAACAAAATTCTCTATCCGTGAAGGTGGACGTACAGTTGGAGCTGGATCAGTTACAAAAATTATTAAATAATTGATTCAACTACAATAATTTATAATATATCAAGTTAGTATCTTTAAGGTACTAACTTTTTTAATTTAAAAGCAATATAAAATGGGCAAAATGGTAAAATTAGGGTACATTTATTTTGATACAAAATAAATACTAAGGAGAAAAAATGCAAAATAATAGTTTAAATTCACTTTTAAGAGATAAACTACAAAAAATCACGTTAGAGTTAAAAGAAGATAACATCTTTGAAAGTGATTTTGATTTTAATGACTTGAGTTTCAATTTAAGTGAACCCAACATCAATAACGCAAGTGAAAAAACATACGAATATGCTACTAATATTGCGTTTATACTTAAAAAATATACAAAAATAAATGTTTTACAATTAGCTCAGTTAATAAGTGACAAACTTTCAAAATTAACCCTTAATAATCAAAAGTTATTCCAATATGTTGATATAGCGGCACCTGGTTTTATTAATATGAGTTTTACTAATGTTGCTTATGCATACGTTTTAAATAACATTTTAGAATCACAAGAAGCTTATGGATCAAATCAAATTATTTGAGATGAAACTATTAAGCCTATTAATGTTGAATACGTTTCAGCTAACCCAACAGGTTCTTTACACGTAGGACACGCTCGTGGAGCAGCTATTGGTGATACTTTAATAAGAATTAAGCGTTTTTATGGAGAAAAAGTTGTGGCTGAGTATTATGTTAATGATGCAGGAAATCAAATTGAAAATTTAGTAGAATCAGCAAAAGTACGTTATTTTGAGTTGTTTAATATAAATTTACCAATGCCTCAAGAGTGTTATAGAGGAAGTGATATTATTAATTTAGCAATTGAAATCAAACAAAAATATAATGATTATTTTATGAATGATTTTGACCAAAAAAGATGAGAATTTAGAAATGTTTGCGTTGATTTTCTTTTAAATAAAATTCGTCAAGATTTAGAAGAATTTGGTGTTGTTTTTGACAAATTTTCTTCTGAATTAGCTATTAAAAACAGTGGACAAATCGAAGCTACTTTAGAAAAGTTAAAGAAATACACATATATGAGTGAAGGTGCTTTATTCCTTAAAACTAGTGATTTTGGTGATGATAAAGATCGTGTTTTAATTAAAAGTGACAACACACTTACATATTTCACTCCTGATATTGCCTACCATTTACAAAAAATGCAGCACTCAAGTAAATTAATCAACATCTGAGGAGCTGATCACTCAGGTTATGTTGCAAGAATGAGTATTGCATTACAATGTTTAGGTTATCCTAAGCAACTATTAGATGTTTTAATTGTTCAGTTAGTTAGATTAATTAAAGATGGACAAGAATTTAAAATGTCTAAAAGAGCAGGAACCAGTGTTACTTTAGCTGATTTATTAGAAGCTTCTTCAAAAGATGCCGTTAGATTTATGATGGTAACTAGAGATGCTAACACAAAATTTGATTTTGATATTGATAAAAGTAATTCTCTAGATCAGAACAACCCTGTTTTTAGTGTTCAATATGCCCATTCACGCGCAACATCTGTGCTTAAAAAAGCTGGTGAATTTAATTATAATTATGACGAAGAATTTAACTTATATCCTAAAATGGCTAAGTTAATTTTACATTTAGATTCTTTTAGTGAAACTATTAAAGCGATTGTCCAAACTAATAAAATTCAGCTTATGCCCACTTATTTAGTTACTCTTTCAAACTTATACAACAGTTTTTATTCAGAACACAAAATTATAGGTTCTAAAAATGAAGCAGCGCTGCTAAGTTTAACCCAAGCTACTAAAAATATTTTAAAAGTTGGTTTAGAGTTAATTGGTGTTAGTGCCCCCGAACAGATGTAACCAAAAAAGTTAATTTTCGTTAAAAAAATAACCATTTTTTAATTTTTTTGTTTTTTGAGTGCTATAATATTAAACGGAAGAATGATATTGATTTCTTCGGTATTTGTGATGAGAAATTAATATTATTTTTTACCAATATATTAAAAACGAAGTTGTTTACTTGGAAAATCTTGTGATACTGAAAAAAGATTATTCTCTTGCAAACTCTGCGCTAAAAAAGGAGAATTAAATATGGAAAAATCATGTTCAAAAGAAAAATCATGTTCAATGCAAAGTTCATGTGATAAAGATAAAAAAGATTGTTCTTTATCAAAATCATGTGAAAGTAAAAGCGAATGCACAATGGCTAAAACATGTGACAAAAAAGCAGAAGAATGTTCAAAAGATAAATGTGAATCTTCTTGCGATTCTAAAGCTGTACAATCTTGTTCAAAAGAAAAATGTGCTTCTGACAAATCAAGCTGCTCATGCGCTCAAGAATGTAAATGCTAATTTCCTTTTTATTTTTTAACCAAGACTCATGTCTTGGTTTTTTATAGCATTTATTTACTAATTTGATCAATTTAATTCTTAAACCTAAATTACTTAAGCTAGCTAAAGCGCAAAAAAAGAAACTAAGTTATTCTTAGTTTCTTTTTTTACTTAATTATTTTCTACGTTTTTTAGCTAATAAGTAAATTCCGTATGTTCCTAAACTTAAGGCGATAGCAATAATTGAAATACCAACAATTAAAGCGACTTTAGATGGAGAACCAGTTTGTGATTTTTGAGGTAATAATTGACTAATTTCTTGTTCAAGTTTATTTTGAATTTCTTTTAATGATGAAAGTGAATTTGCATCCTTGATGTTTTGGTTTATTAAATCATTAACTTGTTTTTCTAATTGTTGTTTTTGTTCTTCACTTAAGTTAGGATTTTGTTTAATTTCTTTTTCGATTAAATCATTAATTTCATTAACTAATTTATCTTTAGCATTATTTACTTCTAGACCTTTAACCTCATTTGAGTTAACGTAGTTGTAAATGTTTTGTAATTGTTGTTGTAATTGTTCTGAAGTGTTAGACTCATGCGCTTGTTGTTGTTTTTGTTTGATGTTGTTGATAATTTCTTGTTTTTGAGTTTCATTTAAATATTTATTGTCACTAATTGATTTGATTATGTCTTCAATTTTGTTATCAACATTAGCTTTTTCAATATTTAATTCTCTGTTTTTAACAATTTCTTGAGCTATTAAGCTTGTTATTTTAGCTTTTATTGCCTCAACCATGACATCAACATCACTAAAGTTGTTGATTTGATCAACTTTAGCTTTTTCAGTGTTAACTACTTCACTTAAGCTTTGTTTTTGATTTGGGGTTAAATCATTTTGTTGATTAATGCTTTGCTCAATATTATCTAACGCATCTAAGAATTTTTCTCTAGCACTATTAAGCGCTTGATCACTTTCTTGTGCTTTTGCTAAGTTTTCTTTAGCTTCTTGCACAACTCTGTTAACATCAGGAATAATCTCTTGATTATTTAGTGTGTCTTTGATTTCTTGTGCTTGAGTGCTTAAGTTTTGTTTTTGTTGTTCACTTAAGTTTGGATTATTGTTGATTTGTTCTAATAATTTATCAATTTCTGCTTTAGCTTCTTCTTTAGCGTTATTAAGTGGAATATTAGTTTCTTTATCATTTTGAACTGAATTATTAGCGCTTTGAGCAGAGTCTTTAGTAATTTGAGCTACGTTTTGAATATCAGCAGAATTGTTAATATCATTAATAGCTTCTTTGATTTTGTTAATGATATCCGCTTTTTGAGTCGGTGTTAATTCTTCGTTGTTTTGAATTGAATTAATTAAGTTGTTTAACTGATCTTTAGCATTAGCTTTATTTTCGTTTAAGTCTTTGTTAGTTTCTTTAAATTCTTGCACTTTATTTTCCGCTGATTCTAAAGATTGAGCAGTTAAATTATCTTCTACGCTAGTGTTGTTTTCTAGTGCTTGATCTAATTTGTCTTTAGTGTTGTTAAGAGCGTTGATTAACTCTTGTTTTTGAGCTGGTGTTAATAAGTCATTGTTTTGGATTTTATCAATTTCATTATCTACAAGTGCTTTTTGAGTTTCGATGTTTTCAACTGCTTTAGCTTTTTCAACACTTGAGTTTATTGAATCGCTATCTTTAGCGTTTTGAATTTGCTCTTTAGTGTTATTTAACTCATTTATAATTTCGTGTTTTTGTGATTCACTTAAATTAGGGTTATTTTTAACACTTTCAATAAGCTGATTAACTTGTTGTTGTGCTTGGTTTTTGTCATTGTTTAATTTAATGTTAGCTTGTGATTCTTCACTAGCTAAGTTTTTAGCTTGTTGCAATGTATTTTGCACATCTGTGTTGTTTTCAGCGTTATTTAAGTTATTGATTTGTTCTTGTAATTTATTTGCTAATTCTTGTTTTTGAGCTGAAGTTAATTGTTCGTTTGCTTGAATGTTATTAATAAGTTGTTGAATTTCTTCTTTAGCTGAGTTTTTAGCGCTGTTTAATTCAGTGTTTTGAGATTTGTCAGCTTCTAAAGCTTTATTAGCTTGGTTTTTAGCTTCTGTGGCAATTTGTTCAACATTAGGAATTTCTGAAGCGTTATTGATGTTATTTAATGCTTCATTAACCTTGTTGATAATTTCAGCTTTTTGAGTTGGTGTTAATTCTTCGTTGTTTTGAATTGAATTAATTAAGTTGTTTAACTGATCTTTAGCGTCAGCTTTAGTGTTATTTAGCCCTTTATTAGTTTCTTTAAACTCATCAACTTTAGTTTGAGTTGAATCTAAAGCGCTTTGCGCTAGATCAGCAGAAGGGTTTTGATTTGAATTAAGCGCTTGCTGTAATTGATCTTTAGCTGTGTTTAAGTTATCTATTAACTCTTGTTTTTGAGCTGGAGTTAATAAGTCATTATTTTGAACATTATTAATTTCATTATCTACAAGTGCTTTTTGAGTATCAACATTTTCAATAACTTTAGCTTTGTCTAAAATTGAAGGTATTTGTGATTGTTCAGAATTATCAATTAAATCTTTTTGTTTTTGTAAATCACTTACAATATTTTGTTTTTGTTGCTCACTTAAGTTTGTATTATTATTAACTTTATCAATTAAATTATCTACTTGTGCTTTAGCTGTATCTTTATTTTGTTTTGTTAATGCCTGTTCCACAGCTTGATTAATTTCATCAGCATTTTGTGCAGAATCAATCTCATCTTTAGCTTTTGTTAAGTTATTAATAATTTCTTGTTTTTGAGCTGGAGTTAATTGATCATTGTTATTTGTATTTTCAATAGCTTGATCAATTTTTTCTTTAGCTTGTACTTGATCTTGAGCCAATTCTTTTTGTTCATTAATTTGAGCATTGATTTTAGCTACTTCAATGTTTTTGTTTAATTCTTTAAGAGTATCTTCGATAAATTTTGGATAATCTTGAGGGGCACCATCATAATTATTAATAGCGTTTTTAGCGTTATTAATTTGTTGTTGAATTTGTGCGTTTTGTGCTATAGATAAGTTATTTTGAATATCTGAATAATCATCTAAGGCTTCATTTACATTTTCTTTAGCTTGTTCAATATCTTTTGATAATTGTTCTGCTAGTTGTTTAATAGCTTCAACTTGTTCTTTTGTTGGCGCTCCATTAATGTCATTTTCTAAAGCTTGTTTAATGCTTTGAGGTAAATCATCAGCTATAGCAGCTTTAGCATTATCTTTTTGATCTTGATTTTTAGAATTAAATATCTCTTGTGCTTTAGCTATTGCTTCATTTAAAGTTTCTTGGGCTTGTGTTAAATTATTTGCCGCTTCAGTGTTGTGAGTTGTGTTTGCGTTCTCAAAATTATTGTTTTGCACAGCAGCTTTAGCAACTTCTAAAGCATCATTTAACTCTTGCATTTGCTCTGGAGTTAAATATTTAGCATATTCTTCATTAATTTTTTCTTGTTGAGCAATTGCATCATTAATTTGATTTTGAGTTTTGTCGATGTTTTTGAATTGTTCAACATTGTCTTGTAATGTTTTAAGTAAGTGGTTTTCTTCTTCATCTAAAGCACTGCCGCTAGCCAATTTTTCTTTGATTGTGTTAAGTTGCTGTTGTTGTTCAGGTGTTACAACTTTGGATATTTCTTCTTGCGGAATACCTAAATCATCTAAAGAATCAATTGCCTCGTTAACTTTATTGTTAGCAGCACTAGATTTAGCTAAAGATAATTCCTTAGCTAAATCGTTTATTTTAGTATCTAAAAGACTTTGGTATTCTTGCGCACTGCCACTAAAATCTTTTAATTGTTGTTGAGTTTGAGTAACAAAATCATTAAATCTTTGTTTTTGAGCTTCGCTTAAAGAATCTTTAATTTGATTAAACTCTTCTTGCGCTTTTGTAAAATCTTGATTTAATTTAGCTTGTTGAGCTGATAAGTTTTGACTTAATGAGCTAATTTGATCTAATGCATCTTTAGTATTTGCGCTATCAATTTGTGCGTTTAAATCATTTTTAACACTTGTAGGTAAAGTTGAATCAATTTCACTTCTAACGCTATCTTTTTGATTTTGGTTTTGAGCATCATAAATTTCTTTGGCATCATTTAAAGCTTTTTCTAAAGTTTGTTGCGCTTGTAACAAGTTAGTTGCAGCACTTGTGTTGTTGTCAGAATTATTAATAAATTTATTTGCTTCTAAAGCATCTTTAGCAGCTTGTAAAGCTTCATTTAAATTTCTTTGTTGTTCTTCATTTAAATATTTACTATAATCATCAGCTAATTTTTCTTGAGCACTAATTGCTTCATTCATAGCTTTAGTAGGGTTATAAATATTAATATATTGTTGAATGTTATTTTGAATTTCATTTAACAAGTCTTTTTGTGGTTTTGTGAGCGTTTGGTTTTCTTTTAATTTATGTTGAATCTCGTTAAATTCTTGTTTTTGAGCTAGTGTTATAACAATGTTAGTTTGTTCATCATTTAAATTTAAATGTTTCAATTTTTCAATTGCTTTTTTAGTGTTATTGTTTAGAGCATTATCTTGTGCTAAATCTAAAGCGTTTTGCAATTGTTTTTGTTTTAAGGCTAATAACTCTTGATACTGATCAGGGTTACCACTAAAGTTTTGCAATTCGTTATTAATTTGTTTAATTGTTTCTGTAAATGCTTCTTTTTGTGGAGTTTCTAGCGAATTAGCTATAGAGTTGAATGAATTTTGATCTTCATTTATTTTATCTTTAAGAGCAGCTAAATTAGAGTTAAGAGTATTTGTTTGTTCTTTAACACTCTCTAGTGTTTCTTTGTTGGTTGTATTAGCTTCTTCTCTTAAAGCGTTTTTAACACTTTCAGGTAAATTAGATTGGTTAATAATTTCATTAACAGCAGCTTTTTGATCACCGCTTGCTTTTTCGTATTGAGATTTAGCTTCATCTAAAGCGTCTTGTAAAGTTTCCTGTGCTTGGTTTAAGTTGCCAAGTGATTCAATATTTTTCTTTGAATTACCATTTACAAAAGCATTTTCTTCTAGAGCGTTTTTAGCCGCAGCTAAAGCTTGTTTAAGAGTTTGCATTTGTGAATCAGATAAATATTGAGCATATTCATTTAATTTTGACTCTTGTTCGCTAATAGCTTGCTGCATTTGTGTTGTAGGTGTATTAAGCTGAGTAAATTCATCAACATTATTTTTAATTGTAGTTAACAATTGTTTTTGTTGTTCACTTATAGGTTGATTGCTTTCAATTAAACCTTTAATTGTGTTAAATTCTTGCTCTTGACTTGAATCAACTACAGCGCTAGTGTCAACTCCTTGCATTTGTTTAAGTGAGTTATATGCTTGGTTAGCAGGATTAAACGCAGCTTGAGAATCAGCTAAAGCAATCTTGTTAGCTAAATCGGTTGTTTTGTTTTCTAAAAGACTTTCGTACTCTGTTGCATTTTGATTAAATGAACTTAACTGTGTTTCTGTTGAATTAATGAAGTCATTTAATGCACTAAGTTGAGTTTCTGTTAAATCGTTTTGAAGTGATTGAGCTTTAGTTTTAGCTACTTCTAAAGCTTTGTTTAATTCACTTTGTTTTTGGCTTAAATTTGAGACTTTTTGTTCAATTGCTTGCAATTGTTCTTTTGATAATTCACCTTGAGTTTGTTGTGTTAAATCATCTTTAACACTTTGAGGTAAAGCTGAATTAGTGATAATTCTTTGAGTTGAAGATAATTGCCCTTGGCTAGCGGCTTCATATTTTTGTTTAGCGGTTTGTACAGCTTGTTCTAATGCTGTTTTAGCGGTGCTTAAATTTTCAAGGGATTCTTCGTTTTTGCCTGTGTTCCCATTTACGAATGCATTATCGCTAAGTGCTTGCTGAGCGGCTTGAAGTGCGTTTTGGTAGTTTTGTAAATCTTCAGCCTCTAAATATTGTGAGTATTTATCTTGTAATGACTCTTGTTCTTTTAAAATATCTTCAATTTGTTTTGTAGGTGTTTGTAGTGCATTAAATTCATTGATATTGTTTTTTATTGTATTTAATAATTGAATTTGATCACTATCTAAAGGTGTGTTTTCTTGAATCAATTCTTTAGCTTGTTCAAATTTTGAAACTTGATCAGGTGTAACAACTACATTTTTTTGTTCTTGAGTTAATTGATCATTAGCTTTTAATGCTTCATAAAGTGTATTAGCTGGATTAAACGCAGCTTGAGATTCAGCTAATTTAATTTTAGTTTGTAATTCGGTGGTTTTTTCATCTAAAAAACTTTGGAATTCTTGTGGTATTCCTGTGTATGAACTAATTTCTTGTTTTAAAGTACTTATATAATTGTTCAATGCATTTGGATCACTTTGATCTAAATTGTCTTTGATAGCTTCGTATTTTTGCAATCCTTGTTCTAAAGCACTCTCTAAACTTTGTTGTTTAGTTAATAAATCGTTAGCTAATTGTTGTAGAGATTCTAAATTTTGTTTATTAGTTGCCTGAGTTACGCTTGTTGTTAAACTGTTTTTGATTGCTTGTGGTAAACTCTCGTTAATGCTTGAAGTAACTTGATCTCTTAAGTTAGCTAAAGCTGGTTCGTAAATATTTTTAGCAGTTTCTATAGCAGAGTTAAGTGAATTTTTTGCTCGTTTTAAAGCTTCTAAAGCATTTTGATTAGCTGAAGTTTGCCCTTGAGTAAAATTATTATCTGTTATTGCATTTTCAGCCTCTTGTAATGCTGAACTTAAAGCTTCTTTTTGTTCTGGATCTAAAAAGCTATTGTAATCATCGTTAAGCGGTCTTTGAGCATCTAAAAGGGTTTGAATTTCTTTTTTTGCATTTGTTATAGCAGCGTATTCATTAACATTTTTGCTAATAACCTCTAATTTATTTTCATCTTCTGGAGAAAGATTTTGTCCAGAAGATATTTTTTGTTCAATATCTCTTAAATCTTGTTGTTGCTCTGGTGTTAAAAAATCATCTTGATTTGCTTGTGGTAAATTTAGGGAATCAAGTGTTTGTTTAACTTTCTCAAGTGTATTTTTATTTTCAACTTTTGCCACAGCAGCATTAGCTTCATCAACAATTGTAGAAATTTGTTGTGTTAATGTAGTTTCAGGTGTTTGATTAGTAGAGTTATCTGTAATGGCTTGTTGTGCTTTTTGTTTTTGAGCTTCAAGTTCTTCTAGTAATTGTTGAACTTGCTCGGCGCTAAATTTATTATCATCATTAGCTTGAACATTTTGAATCAATTTATCAATTGTGTTATTTGCAATTGATGTATTTGCATTAACCACAGAATTATTAAATGTTGTTTGTGCACTGTTGAGTGTTTGAGAAGAATTGATTGCATCTTTTTGTTGTTGCAACTCTCTAATAATTTCTTCTTTTTGAGATTCATCTAATAAGCTATGAGGATTAGTTTGAACACTTTGGATTAATTCATCTATTTTAGAAGAAGCTTGTAGTTTGTAATCAGATAATTCTTGTGCAGCAGCATCATTTTGCCGTTTTGCAATCTCAAGTGCTTGATCTAATGCAGAAATTCCATTGTTTATATTACCTGCTAACGATGAATTATCAGTAGTTCCAGGTGTAAATGTATTGCTTTGAAGTGTTGCTTCTAAGTTTTGAATTTGTTTGTTTAATTCATTATATTGATCAGGTGTTAAAAGATTTTGATATTCTTGTAATTTTTGTTTGGCTTGATCAATGTCTGATTGTGCTTTTTGTCTAGCTGCATTAATTTCTGGTAAAAGTTTAACGTTATCAATGGCAGCTGTTAGAGATGATTGAATTTCTGGATTATTTTCAATTATTTTCCCATTTACCAATGTTTGTTTTATTGATTCAATTTCTCGTTTTTGTTCATCGGTCAAAGCTTCGTTATAGTTAGATTCGTTTGAAGATTTTTCGTTTTCTAATTCAATAATTTGTTTAAATTCTTCAACTTGATTATTATAGTTTGTAGCTTTATTAATCAATTTATCGAGTGTTGCTGAGTTCACCATTTGAGATGACTGCTCTAACTCATTTATTGCATCGTTATAATATTTTAGTAATCCTGGGTTATTAGGGTTTTGTTCAACTATATTTTGTAGCTGTTGTTTAACGGTATTAATTTGTTCAATTTTTTGCTGATATACTTGATCACCGTTTAACGTGTTTATTAATGCATTTCTATCACTTTGACTTCTTGGGTAAAGACTAGCAAAATTACCTCATATTTTTGGTCGTGTTAAAGGAATATTACCTTGACTTCCTGATAAATTTATTAAAGCTGCAGATTCGTTGTTTTTACCACCAGTAACATCTGTAGGCGAATTTATTGTTTTTGTATAAATTTTAAATGTTTGATTTTTATTTAAACCTAAACCTGTTTTATACATATTAAACGCAAAGGCTGAATATTCTGGTCTAAAGTTATAATTATTTATAAATACTTTATAACTAAAATATTGATTTAAATAAACCAACGAATTATTGTAAATGTTGGATAATTGAGTATTAGTAGATTGAGAATAATTAATATCATAATTGTAATATGGTTGATACGCAGATTTAAAATAGTTGTATAAAGAAGTTGATGCAAAAGTCACTTGATTATCTGTTGTATTTGTAGAACTTAATGATCTTGATCTTGTATAAAAATTTAAATCTGGTACATTGACGTTTTGCTTAAAATAAAATAAAAATTTAGTCGCGATATCGTTAGGTTGAGGATCTAAATTCAGTTGTTCTTCAGACGCTTCAGTTTGATAAAAATCTAGTAATTGTTGTTCATTTTCTAGCATACCAATAACCAAAGTAAGTTGGGCAACAATAATACCTGAAGAAACATTTACGCTGTTATTAAATTGTCAAACATTGGGGTCTCCGCTCAAGGTATATCCATTTGTATTCTTTATTGTAAAATTGTTAATCATTTGATCATATAAAGAACCATTAACAAATAATAACTTTAAATATTTAAAAGGGTCTGTGGGTTGCGTGTCATTAGTTTCTAAAGCGAGCACAGCATTTTTAAAAGTTTCGTAATTTTCATAAGCAGAATTTAAAAATTCACTAATTTTTTCTGTTGTACTTAAATCTTGTGTATTTTTAAATGCATTTCATAATTGTTCATTTTTGTTTTTAAAACCTTCGAAAGCCATTCTATATTGTTGATTAGATAAATAATCTGGGTTTTGTAAAAGTTTATATGAATTAAATTCACCGCTAATTGAATCATTTGTTTGAGTATTAAATGTGTTCTGATTTTGTGAAAATTCACTACCCCCAAATGTAAAAACAACCAAGTTAGAATATGCTTGAATAGACTCAAAAGACAATTTTAAAACTTCTTTTCTTAAGTTAACAAAAGAATTATAATCGGTAACGTCGTCCAATTTAGAAAGTAAGTATACTTTTTGTGTATTAGTTAATCCTGGTAAAAAATCGTTATACATTTTTTGTTCAATTAACTCTCTGATTTGCTGTTTAAATTGATTAATTTGCTGCTGAATAATTGAAACTTCAGAAGTTTCATTATTTTCGCTTGCAGATACAACAAAAGGTGCCATAGCTGTTAGGCCAATTCCAGCTAATACCCCCGTTAAAATAATCTTTTTATTTTTCTTCATTTTTTATCCTTATAAGTTAAAAAGCATCAAAAAAATTTATGATTAAAATCACAAAAGTCTTTTGTGCACTTTCATTATATATATTGAAAATAATCACTGATATATATATATATATAAGCGTGTATTTATAGAAT